>JANNDZ010000107.1:0-5583 GCA_031378395.1 Pseudanabaena sp. OTE_75_metabat_487_sub | reverse complement strand
GCGGTGGTACTGGCGCAGGGCTAACCATTGTCAAAAAGATCGTCGAACGTCATGGCGGTCAAATTCAAGTGGAATCCACCTTTGGCAAAGGAACTACATTTTCGTTTGCGTTACCAATTCAAAACATCGGTGTCACTAAATGAAGACTGACATGTCAAAGCTATTGACTTCAGCTTGGGATGACCTCACTCATCCTGTCATCATGATTATTGAAGATAGTGATGAAGATTTCTATACTTTTTTGCGGGTCACGCAAAATCTTGACCCACTTGTGCGATCGCAGTATAAGTTTTTACGATTTGAAGATGGGGATGAAGCGTTAGATTATCTATTTCGGCAAGGAGATTATCAAAACCTAAATGCGCCTCTACCCGTTGGCATCCTACTCGATCTGAACCTTCCTGGTACTGACGGACGCGACATCATCAGAAAGGCTAAGCAAACTCCCCATCTACAAATGATTCCAATTATTGTGTTGACTACTTCTAGTAGCGCTCACGATATTCAAACTTGTTACCGATATGGCGCAAATTCTTACATGCTCAAGCCGATGGGCGTTTTAGCAATGCAGCAGACTGTGCAAACTATATTTCAAACTTGGTTCCAACTCACGATTTTACCTAGTTATGGACAATTCATCACCTGAGCCTATGCCTCCTTCATCTGCAACTATATTCGCACCTCCATTGATAGAAGCTATGAGCGATGCCGAAGTACCGACCAACAAAATTTTAGTCAGAATTTTGATTGTGGATGACTCTGATATCGATCGCGATACCTATATCCGCTATCTGCGATCGGATACAGAATATACTTACGAGATCATTGAAGCCGAAAATCTAGAAGATGGCTTAGAAATGTGGCGATCGCAAAGCCCTGAGATGGTACTGCTAGACGTGAAATTACCCGATGGAGATGGACTAGAGTTTCTTGAAGCTTTTAGTGAAGGGAACAATGAACAACGATTACCTGTGATTGTTTTGACAGGACAGGGTGACGAACAGACTGCGGTGCGAGCAATGAAACTAGGGGCGGCTGACTATCTCGAAAAAAAAGATATTACCGCAGTTTCTCTCTGTATTAGCGTCAGTCAACTACGCGATCGCATTGCGCTTAATCAGCAACTTACGCGATCGCAACAACAAAAAGAAGAACTCCTGCAAAATCTCCAACAATATACAAATCAACTTCAAAAACGCGAATCAGAACTCGAAAGACTAACAGAGCGCCTCAGCCTGTCGCTAAGATCTGGAGCGATCGGTTGTTGGGAATGGGAGCTTGTCACGAATACCATCCATTGGGATGAGCGAATGCACGAACTATACGCAATCACGGAGAGTCCAGCCCTTGATCTCTACAATGTTTGGGCAAACGCTCTACATCCCGAAGATCGTGTTGCTGCCGAATCATTACTTCAGCAGACTATCCTCGAAAAGGAACAGTATGAGGCTGAGTTTCGGATCATCCATCCCGATCAAAGTATTCATTTTATTCACTCCTATGCAACCATATTGAGAGATTCGGAAGGCGTAGCTCAAAGGATCATCGGGGTTAATTTTAATATTAGCGATCGCAAAGAAGTCGAAGAACAACTCCTCCAAACCAATGAACAACTAATTAAAGCGACAAGACTTAAGGATGAATTTCTCGCCAACATGAGCCACGAACTCCGCACGCCATTGACTGCGGTTTTGGGCATGTCAGAAATATTGCAAAAGGAAATGTTAGGCTCAGTCAATGAACGTCAGCAGAAAGCACTAATCGCCATTAGAAAAGGAGGACGACATTTACTAGAACTGATTAATGACATTCTTGATCTGTCAAAAATTTCGTCAGGCAAAGTAGAACTTGACCTCGAATCCGTCTCAGTCCAGAATGTCTGCGATTCTAGTTTGGTCTATGTCAAGCAGCAAGCATTTCAAAAGCGTGTAGAAGTTTATAGCAATATCGCCCCGAATATCAGCAATATTTTGGTCGATGAGCGTCGCCTCAGACAGATTCTAATTAATCTTTTGGTCAATGCTGTAAAATTCACACCAAAAAAGGGAAAAGTCAGTCTTCTCGTTTCTGTTGGCTGTGGCGATACTTGGCAAGGTGAAGCCATTGTTCCCAATCAATTAAAGGATCAAGATTTGCCCATGATTCTGTTTCAAGTTACCGATACTGGCATAGGCATTTCTAGCAAAGATTTACACCGACTATTTCAACCCTTTGTACAGCTTGACAGTGGACTAAACCGTCAATATGAAGGGACTGGATTGGGGCTAGTCATGGTCAAGCAGATTGCTGAACTCCATGATGGTCAAGTTATGGTCACAAGTGTGATCGCTAAAGGAAGTACATTTACTGTCGCTTTACCCTATCAAATGTCCGCATCTACCACGCGATCGCCTGAGCTAATCACGCCATTCTCATTACCCACCGCCAAGTCAAAAAATGCGATCGCGCCGCTCATCTTACTTGTCGAAGACAATGAAGCTAATGTCCAGACCTTCACTTCTTATCTAAATGCTTATGAATATCGAGTGATTTTAGCCAAAAATGGCGAAGAAGGTGTTGACATGGCAAAAACTCACCAGCCAGACATCATCCTGATGGATATTCAAATGCCTGTGATGGATGGGCTGCAAGCAACTCGACTGATTCGTGCTGAACCGAAACTCGCCACAGTACCGATCATTGCCCTAACCGCAAGAGCTATGCAAGGCGATCAAGAACTTTGCATCAAGGCAGGCGCTAATCAATACCTCAGTAAACCCGTAGAACTAGAACAACTTGTCGGCGTGATTGGACAATTTCTTGAAAACCAAAGAGTTTAAGGCAGCGCTTTGCGCCGTCTCATACTCACAAACCTAAACCCGTAAAGTTGCGCCACTCTGGGGCGCAACTTTACGGGTTTAGGTTTGTAATGGTCACCATCGAAAAGAATGATGATTAAAACTTTGTAAAGTTTAGTACAATACTTAATATTCTCCTTGGTAAGTATTTAGACTCATTGACATGACATTAGCCCAATTTCCTTGGCTTACCGCGATCATCCTGCTGCCCCTCGTAGCTTCCTTTCTCATACCCATACTTCCCGACAAAGAAGGTAAAACTATACGTTGGTATGCATTAGGTGTAGGCATCGCTGATTTTATTTTGATGTGTTATGCCTTCTGGAAAAACTACGATCCGAGCAGCGCGACATTTCAACTCGCGGAAAAGTACACTTGGATACCCCAATTAGGTCTTAGTTGGGCAGTTTCGGTCGATGGCATCTCCGCACCTCTAGTTCTACTGGCTGGACTTGTCACTACGCTATCAATCTTTGCAGCATGGCAAGTTAATATTAAGCCCCGCTTGTTTTACTTCCTGATGTTGGTGCTGTACTCAGCACAGATTGGTGTATTTGTCTCCCAAGACTTACTGCTGTTCTTCATCATGTGGGAAGTTGAACTAATTCCTGTATATCTGCTCGTTTCGATCTGGGGAGGTCAGAAACGCCAATATGCAGCCACTAAATTCTTGCTCTATACCGCCGCTTCATCAATTTTCATCTTAGTTGCTGGCTTAGCAATGGCTCTCTATGGCAACAACCTCACCTTTGACATGGCTGAGCTAGCTCTCAAGGATTTCCCTCTTGCGCTAGAACTTCCAATATATGCAGGTTTATTAATTGCCTTTGGCGTGAAGCTAGCGATTTTCCCTCTCCATACTTGGCTCCCAGATGCTCACGGTGAGGCTTCTTCACCTGTATCAATGGTATTAGCAGGTGTGTTGCTCAAGATGGGAGGCTACGGATTAATTCGTATGAATATGGGACTACTCGAAAATGCCCATGTTTATTTTGCTCCAGTTTTAGCAATGCTCGGTGTGATTAATATTGTTTACGGTGCAGTGAATTCCTTTGCTCAAACTAATATGAAGCGTCGCCTTGCTTTTTCATCAGTTTCGCACATGGGATTTGTGTTGATCGGCATAGCTTCTTACACTGACTTAGGTATCAGTGGCGCGATGCTACAGATGATTTCTCATGGCTTGATTGCTTCTGCCTTGTTCTTCCTTGCGGGTGTCACCTACGATCGCACCCACACGATGTTAATGAATGAGATGGGCTATATCGGCAAGGTCATGCCCAAGGTATTTGCCTTATTTACTGTTGGAGCATTGGCATCTCTTGCTCTACCTGGAATGAGTGGTTTTGCTAGTGAAATTTCGATCTTTGTGGGTATGACATCCAGTGATGTCTATAGCTCGACCTTCCGCACAGTGACGGTATTTTTAGCCGCTGTTGGCGTGATTCTCACACCGATTTATCTACTCTCAATGTTGCGTCAGATTTTCTACGCTTCCGATGGTAATCCTACCTGTGATATCAATCCATCCTGTGATATCTCTGATATCAGCCTTAAATCACAAGGTAATCAGGAAGTAGTTTGTTTCGGCACAAGTTGCGTTTTGCCTAGCGAAGCTGATTTTAGTGATGCTAGACCTCGCGAAGTATTTATTGCAGTTTGCTTTTTAGTGCCAGTCGTTGCGATCGGTGTTTATCCCAAAATGGCAACCAATTTCTACGATGCAACGACAACAGCCATCAATTCGCAAATGCGGATTGCCCATGAGCAAATAGCTTTGATAAGGAATAATGAAACTTTTGCTGTGCAGCCTTCTTTCCCTGACCTTTCCGAAGTTAAGGTTAAGACAGTTCTAGCAACTAAGGAATGAAAATTTAATAAACCCCAAAAATATAGCGGCGGGCGTAGCCCGCCGCTATATTTTTGGGCTCGATTATTTTGTGGAAGTCCCCTAGCTGATAGTGAAAGCGATCGCGCTATGCTGGCAAAATTAGAAATAGGAGTCTAGATATAACGATGTTACTTCCTGTCGATACCACGATCGCTGAAGAAAAACTAACCAAATATCTTTTGGTGCTTTTATCAAAAGATGATAAATCACAATTTCTTCAGAAGGCAGGATATACCTTAAATAACTGGCAAGAGTTAGAAGCTGATTTACGATCACAAATTTTGCCCCAACCTGCCCAATTTTTAGAAAAAACAACATACGGGGACAAATATAAAATTGAAGCAAGACTTAAAGGTATAAATGGCATAGAGCTTGAAGTTACTACCATTTGGATGATTAAAAATCAACAAGCAAAATTTGTTACATTAGTTCCTAAACGTTCTAGCGATCGGGAGTAATTCTTATGAAACCTAAATATCCTTTATTCTCTGAAGTCGTTTTATTACATGACATTCCAGCCTATAATCTGAAACGGGGAGCAGTTGCAATTGTCGTAGAGCAATACGATGTAACTGAGCAACAGCAATATGGTTACAGCCTAGAGGGATTGAATGTCCCAAATGTTACAGTTGAAGTCGATGAATCTCAAGTTACTTCTGTAGAGCAATGGCAAAAAGAAATGGAGATATTAGAAAAGCTTCATCGATTAAGTGTCATAAAACTGGTTCATTTGGATTCTTATATTGAAAAATTATTAAATGAAGAACTGAACGATTTGCTAAAAGTGTCTTAGTACTATTACATTCAATGAATTTTGGCGTAATTTGGCAGAATTTTATAGTTTAAACTTCAAGC
>JANNDZ010000097.1:0-6309 GCA_031378395.1 Pseudanabaena sp. OTE_75_metabat_487_sub | reverse complement strand
TGTATCTGCTGCACTGTGCGCGGCGATCTAATTCGGATTATCGGCAATCTGATGCGCCGCCGCAACAAGTTCGATCATCTCTTAATTGAAACCACTGGTTTAGCCGATCCTGGCCCAGTGATTCAAACCTTCTTTATGGATGAGGATATTCATAGACAAGTTTCCCTTGATGCTGTGGTGACCGTCGTTGATGCCAAGCATGTCCAACAACATTGGGGCGATCGCGAAGTTCTTGAACAAATTGGCTTTGCCGATGTGATTTTGCTGAATAAGACTGATTTGGTTACTGAATCGGAATTAGTAGAACTCGAAGCAAAAATCAAGCATCTGAACGTTTTGGCAAGAGTCGATCGCGTTCAGTTAAATCAAGCTAATACTGAGAATATCGAGGACAGCATCAACAAAGTTCTTAATGTCGGTGGCTTTGATCTAAATCGCATTCTTGAGAAGAATCCTGAATTTCTCGCGGCTCAAGTTAAGGAAGAACATGATCACGACCATGACCATGATCACGACCATCATGACCACGACGATCATCACGAGCATGAGCATGAACACCACGAACATCATCACCATGTTCATGATGAGGAAGTTGGCTCAGTTAGTATTCTAGAAGCAGGTGCAGTCAATCCCTACAAGTTCCAAGCATGGATTAGTGAGCTATTGAAAACTCAAGGTCAAGACATTTTCCGTTCTAAGGGAATTATTAATCTTTCTGGTTCTGAAGAGCGCTTGGTATTTCAAGGTGTGCATATGCAGTTCGATGCAACTCGCGATCGCCCTTGGAAGGACAATGAACTCCGCAAGAATCAATTGGTCTTCATCGGCAGACATTTAGAGAGCGACAAGCTCCGAGAAGGTTTTATGGGTTGCTTGGTTTAAGTAAATATTTTGTGATCGCCTAGTGATTTTGATTAGGTCTTAATTAATAGGCGATCGCCTATTCACTACAAGCTCAAATAATCTGATACAGAAATAATTACAATATCTTGAAACAGATTTAGTACAAGCAAATCTTGATCGCCAGTGATGATGTAATTTGCCTTCCCGTTGACAGCTAGTTCTAAGAACTTATCATCTTTGCGATCGCGACAGGCTGCAATTTTTTGAACGATTTGCACATTTTCTACAATTGCTAAAAAGTCATTGAGAAATTCATTACGCAATTGTTTTGATGAATATTTATCGAACTTAGGACGGTTAAAAATATCTTGAAGTTCTTCAAGAATTTCATTAGACATGAGAATTTGTCCAGTAATAGATGCTTTGTCAAGGGCTTGTCTTGGAGTAGATCCCTTAAACAGAGCAGCGCTTAGAATTACATTAGAGTCAAGGACTATCCTGATTTTACTCATCGATGATTGCCTGTAAAATTTCTGGAGTTAATCCATTAGCCACAGCTTCATCACTAAGTCTATCCATTGTGTTTTGTAATTTACTGATTTTCAAGGCTTGTCTCATCCATTGATTGAGCCATGCTTGAATCTGTTGTTGTTGCTCTGGTTGTGAAGATTGAAATACTTGGGCAATATCTTCGTCTATTTGAATAGCGATCGTTTTCATGTTTTAACTCTCATAATGTAATCTAGATAAAATGTGACCATATTTCGATCTTACAAATAGTTGATGTTCAATTTTTTATTCATTATTTGTCAAATTGGCTAACTCAAACATACTTTTCCTTTCATCTTTAGAATGCAAGTTAAAGTGAATTAAATGATCGTAAGAAGGTGGAATATTTGAAGAATGAAGCTTAAATTGCATTCTCTCTAAATCAGTTGACAGCTCAATTATTACTGAATTAATATCTAAGTCATAGCATTCAGAATAACTTGAGTGAGAATTATCGGGGAAATTGTTCTTAAACTTCTCGTTGTATTCAGGTTGAAAATATCTTATTAATGCGGCTTCGGCAAAATTTATTGATTGCTTTTCAGTTATTCCTGCTTCATCATTCATTACTTTATTACAAACATCAAAAAGATGTCTATCACTTTCTTCAATAGAAGCTTCATAGTTATTTTGGGTAGGATCGATAGTAGTAATTACTAATTTTTCAAAGCTACAAAGAATTATCCAAACATCCTTGTCAGGATATTTTTTGTTGGATTCAAAGTAGATTTTCTGAAAAGTTTTATGATCTGGCAGTCTATCTAGAGCAGTTCTTGAACCCTCTTTTCCGTATGATTGTCCAATATATAAAACTTCAAAACTAAGAAGGTTTTGTAGATCATTAATCTTTTGAAGCTTTTGATTATATAAATATAGCTCTTTCAATGTGCTAATGTTTTGTAAAAGTAAAAGGGCAGCTTTCCCATTTGCATAAATATTGTCTTCCTTATCTTTTAACGTGTACTCAGTATGTGGATAAGGGCAATCAAGTTTAAGATTTGAAATTTCAGAAGAAATAGGTGATTTAAAGATTTGGTGTGTGTAAGAATTTTGTTTCTGAATATTAAATTTCAGGCTATAGAATTTATCATCTATATGGAATGATTCAGAATCGATAGATATTTTAGGCTGCCTTGCAATTATATAAATATGTGAAGGGGCAGATTGGAATTCTCCAAAATCTTTAAGATTTTGAAGTTGATCTTGTTGTAACAGATATGCATTACTAAGACGCATCCCAAGAGCAAATTCTGTAATATACTTACGGACTGACATAATCTAAACCACTTAATAATATCTACTAACTTGAGTTATGCAATCTAAATTATTGATTTTTCTTCGCCTTGTAATCTAGCAAGAATATTTTAGGCGTAATGATTTTTTTGCCGTTGTTCTAACTTCCAAGTTTTTGCTTTTAGAAAGCTTTTCTAAAACATCAATAGAAGTATTAGGATGCTTGGCTACAAGTTTACGCACTTCAGAACTACGATCACTTGACAACCTAAATAGTAGGTCAGATGAAGTGTATTCATCTTTTGCTAAAAACTTGCGATACTTAACTTCGAGTTTAATAATATCATTATCGGCGTGTTCGGATTTTTCTGCTATTATTTTTTTGCTTTCTATTACTGCAAAATTTTTAATGAAATAATTTTGATCAATACATATTGGCTGTTTATCCAAGCCTAACAAAACTTGATTAGTCTGCTGAATCGCTTCCCGAAATTGTATGAGAGATTCATAACTAGGATTTTTACTAATATCTTGACTTAGAACAAAAAGAGAACAACTAAGCTCCAATGCAAGATCGAGATATGAGTTTTCTAAACTCATCGCCGCTAATTTTTTGTTCTGTTCTTCAGCAAGTTCTTTACTTTTATCAGCAATTTCATAATACTGTTTTTGCAAGTTTGAATACTTGTCAGTTAGAGCGTTTTCCATTTGTCTATGGTGTCTAGCTTCTGCCCTATCACTTTCAGCCCAATCATCAGCAATTATAGCTCCAATGGTTGCGCCAACTGCTGCTCCAATTAAAGGAAGTAAGAAAAACATATAGTTCTAACCTTATAGTAATACTAATTAATTAGTCAAATGATGATAGAAGTTTGGTATCTGACAATGATAATCCTGCTCTTTCAACATTTATCATTGCATGTTGTAAACGATCTAAAGCGCTTTGAATTCCAGTCCCACGAGGATGTTTAGTAATATCCTCACTAAACGCTCTCTGCTCATCTAGGAATCTGAGATTTTTATTGTGTTCATAGATCATCTCATCTTCGACTTGTTGCAAATAGCTCAATTGTTGCTCAGTTAGAGAATTGTAATAGTCTCTAACCTCTTGTTTATGCTCCTCAAGAATTTTGAAAAACTCATAAACCATGCCAGCACCACCAGCTACTAATAAAGCAGGGGAAACTGCTGTAAGGAAGATAGCGATCGGTGGAAAAGCAGAAGCAACTGCGGTCACAGTAAAAGCTGTTGCACCACCCACAGCACCACCCATCAAAGTTTCTTTTCCAGTCTCCATTGCTGCCTCTTGACTGGTTATTTCACCACGCGAGACTCGTAAAGCATTCCTTAAAAACGAGAAAGGTAAAGCTGTAACTGCCCCAATCACCGCACCTTTTAAACCTGCCTTCATTCCCCTCTGCAAAGCACCCGAAAGATTATCAAGATTAGCTTTAGCGTCTATAGTCCTTTGCTCTTTCGGAGTCATTGGCTTATCACCTCTGGCTCGGTTAGTAGAGCGATTTTCCCATTTCATATTATCTGGATGTGCCGATCCACCTTTGCTATGAGGATTAATATGACTAGCATCTTTGTTAGATAAATATTCCTTAGTTCTAGCCGCCGCAGATTGTCCATCAACTCCAGACCGTTGTGACGCAGGAATTTTGTCAACCATTCGCTCTGCGTGAGTATCAGTTCTACTAGCCCCTTGTCTGATACCACCTCGATAAATATGATTTACTTTTTCAGGGGTAAATTGTGAAATGTCCTCTAATGTGACATGGTAAACATGACTATTAGCTGCTACATTAAATCCAGAATTGCGATTAGAATCTTCAGACATTGCCACCCACCCAGAAATTTCTAATTTTTATCATATTATAAATTTCTCAGATTTGGGTGTTAATTTATTTTTTGCGCGATCGCCTTACTAATTCATCATGATGGGTAGGGACAAGCAGCATCTATACACAAAATTATTGAGTTATGCTTAAACAACAAAGAGGGTTAAGTTATGACAATCAAAGAACAACTGATCCGCGAAATCGAGCAAACACCTGAAGCATTACTAATCCAATTTATACAGGTTTGGCGATCGACTAAGCAAACATTGAGCATTAATCAATCCCCCACCAAACTCTCCGAATTTTTTCGACAATCTCCCCTTGCAGAACTTGCTGCCACTGGAGAGCTAGACCTCAACCGTGATAAAAGTCTACAGCCCGACCGATTCATTCTATGACTTATCTCCTTGATACCTGCCTAATCTCAGAATTAGTCACCAAGCAACCAAATCAAAAAGTTCTAAACTGGCTAGATGCCCAAGCCGCTGAGACACTATATCTAAGCGTGATTACAATGGGTGAAATTGCCAAGGGGATTAGTAAACTCGCAGCATCTCAACGCAAAGAAGATCTAGATATTTGGTTAAAACAAATCCTTCCCAATCGTTTTTTAGGAAGGATTATAGGCATTGATCTTCAAACCATGCTGTTATGGGGTGAATTAGTTGGAAAACTTGAAAAACAAGGGCGACCACTGCCGATGATGGACTCTCTCATTGCTGCGATCGCCCTCCAGAATTCTTTAACTCTAGTTACTCGGAATGAAAAAGATTTTGCAGGGATAGAAATAGCTATTATCAATCCTTGGGAAATTTAGAGCAACCTATAGCGATTGCCTTGCTAATTAGTGATAATGGATTTAGGCGATCGCCTCATTAAGATATTTGCCTATAATGTAACTATTGCAGCCCAAAACATTCCAAACAAATGGCACAGCTAACCATTGACATTCCAGACGAATTAGCCCAAAGGCTAGCCCCATATCAAAATCAAATCTCAGAAATTTTTGCGCGTCTAATTAACAACTCACTCCTCAACGAATCTACAGCTAGCCTTGAATTGACTAACAATCCTTTATCCGCAGACTTCTCAACCTATCTAGAAATTATTGACTTTTTAGTAAATCGTCCCACATCCGAACAGATTGCCAACTTCAAAATTTCCGAGCGATCGCAAATTCGTTTACAAGAACTTCTACAAAAGAACCGAGACGCAAATCTGCTCCCCTCTGAAATAGCTGAACTTAATCTCTACGAACAGCTTGATACGTTAATGACCATGCTAAAAATCCGTTCCTACGACGCAATACACACCAAAAACTCCAGTGCTTCACATCCAGCATGACCTCCTATATTTCCAGTCAACTTAGACAATTAGTAACCGATCGCGCAGGAGGGAAATGCGAATATTGCCTAATCCATCAAGATTTCTCCATTTATAGTCATGAAGTAGATCATGCAACAGCTGTCAAACATGGCGGCTTATCGACCGAAGAAAATTTAGTGCTGGCTTGCTTACCATGTAATCGATATAAAGGCTCAGATTTAACCAGTATTGATCCAATTACCAAACAAATTACAGTTTTATTTAACCCTCGATCGCATAAATGGAACGAACATTTTCAAATCGATCAAGGCTATATTTCAGGAAAAACTACTATTGGCAGAACTACAACATTTTTATTGAAGCTAAACGAACCTAAGCGTTTAATGATCAGACAAGCTTTAATATTGCAGAAACTTTACCCTTAGATTTACATCAACTGCGATCGCCTTGCTGATTTGTGACGATGGATTTAGGCGATCGCTAATATCTCAAGATAGCGATCGCCTAAAAAGAA
>JANNDZ010000070.1:0-2105 GCA_031378395.1 Pseudanabaena sp. OTE_75_metabat_487_sub | reverse complement strand
GCAATCGCTTGAATTGGATTACTTCTCTAAGTCCTAGTCTAGTAATAAACTCAACAAGAGACTGATAGGAAAGTGACAGGTTTAGAACGACTTGCGTTTGTGTTACATCAGTTACTATTTCTGTAGATGGCTCTGAGATCGAATCAATTACCTGTGGCATAAATTTTTAGGGTTCCTATTTTTTGAATTCCTAGTTTTATAATCTAACAGAAATTATTGAGTCTTTTTGATACTAGGATTTAGCTTGGATATGGGTCAATCGCTAATATCTTAATAATATGTCATGGCATATCTAGCGATCGCAAACTCTCCCATAAAAAAATGCACGCGCTGCGTGCATTTTTACGATTACCAAGCAGGATGGGAGAAAATTGCCTGCATAGTTTTATTACCGCGCAATTGGTTAGAAAGCGGCAAATGTCCTCTCGGAGCATCAAGACTCCAAATAAACTCATTAGGATAGCGGGTAAAAGATCCATCTTTTTTCCAGCCAATTTTCAACCAAAATTTTTCCCAACCCTTGCCAAGGCTTAGCCAAATTTTTCGCTGCACCGAAAAGCCAAACTTACCTTCGGAATAAACTAGCCAAAGTTGATTAATCGTTTGTAAGTCACTAATAGGAATTGACTTTGCATCGGTAAAATATAGCCATCCTCGCGCTAAAGCTGCTGCACCAGCAGCCTCACATAATTTTTTGCTAGTCACACGATCCGCTTCTTCAAAGTCTTGTTTCGCTAGCAAAATTTGAATTGGTTGATAGTCGATCGCCTTTTCCGATTTTAAGGTGACGACACCATTGGGGTAATGAATTTGGGCTATTTCAATCGCTCTAGGCAGATCGCTTTGCAATAAGGTTTGATGAATTTTGCCATCGATCATTGTCACATCAGTATTAGCGGCTTTACGGGCTTGAATAAATTCATCGAATATTTGTAAGCCCTCTTCTCCCAAAGTGGCTAATTCAGCGATCGCAGGTAATTGATTTGCCTCTTTACCCGAAAACAACTTATCTTTTAACGCAGTTAGTTTTGTATCCATCAGAATCTTAAAAATCGCAAAAATCGCACCACTTTGAATTTACACCCTTAACTAGCCTAAAGACTTTAAAAAGCAGCACCCTATGGGTACTGCTTTTTAAAAGCGCAACTAATTAGTCGATGTAACCCATCAGTCCTGCATTGTCGATCGCATTGGAGGCAACAGGTCTGGTCTCACCCATTTGGGAATATGTTTCGTTAATCACCAATCCTGCTGAACCCACAGGACGCTCACCTGCGATATAAAACTTATCGACAATTACAAAGCCATCCTCAACTACAGGACGTTCGCCCGAAGAGAAAAATGTGCTAGTCACATGCACACCGCTGTTCACAATCGGACGCTCGCCACCCATGGTGGTGTAGGTGCTGCTAATTGCTAACTTGCTAGCCTCGATTGGACGCTCGCCTGAACTGTTGAAATATTCAACTGCACGAAAGCCGCCATCAACAATGGGGCGATCGCCATAATGCTTAAGGGTTTCAGTCACAATTAATGAACCTTTTTGTTCGATTGATGCTGCGGCGGGTTTAGATTCTTCTTTCACCGCCAAAGCTGAGATATCCACTGTACCTGTTTTTGCAGTTGTTTCGGTGTCAGATTTGGCTTTAGTGGGGCGAGAGGATTTTTCTTCTGGCTTGGCGCTTTCTGGCTTGGTGCTTTCGTTACTGGTACTCATGCTTTACTTTCCTCAAAAATTTTATATTCAAGATATGCTCAAAAACTTTTAATTGTTAATGATGATTGCTAGTGCAATCATCGCGATCATTAAAAAAACTTCTAAAGCTGTAGCCTTTCTAATTAATTCTACAGAAAAAGTTAATACTCTAAATATTTTGATAAGTCTTTATGTCTAAATTAGAAATATAGCTAAAATCAGTAATTTGGGCAAATATCAACCTAAATCTTCTATTCTCTCCTGATCTCTATAGTTTATTACATCTCAAAATACAATCTATAAAATATTCTAATTTCAATTCAGCAATGCGCAGAATGAAAATAATTTTTATATTTTCATTATCTACTCCCTTCCCAGTGAATAATTAGGCGTGCGCGGCTTCGCCGCG
>JANNDZ010000068.1:0-4489 GCA_031378395.1 Pseudanabaena sp. OTE_75_metabat_487_sub | reverse complement strand
CATTGTAGTTGGAGATATCAAATCCCCATAGCATTTCGCCAGTAATCTGATAAATGAGAGGATGTCTGAAGGCTTTGACAGGCATTAAGAACTGGCAGTTGTAGCGATCGCCTAACTCTCGTAATAGCTGAAGACGTTCCTTGAGAATTGTCAGATCGAATAGAAGCGCTGGGCCGTCATAGGCATGATTGAGGTGGTGAATAAACTGAGGCAACCTGTCTGACATAAAAAATAGGAATTTATTGGGAATTTATGAATTATTGCGCGATCGTTTATATTATGCTGATAGAGTTTAGCAAAGTCACAGAGTTTCATTCTATGCCGAGTGTGTTTACTCAAGCCCAACTACAGCATCTTCGGGCAAGCGATCGCGTTACCTATGGAGGTGTCCAGTGGGACGTTGCTGACTACAGTTCCTACGATGACGATAACGGCTATGCAACCGAAGAATGGCTGCTGAAGACCACAGGTGCTAGATCATACTACTTGCTGCGAGAAGTCGATCCAGAGAATCCCTCAACCTTGGTTAACTGGTATTTATCTGAAGAAATTAGTGGCTCGAGCGTTTCTGGCGATAGCTTCAGCGATAACATTCAATTTACAATGTGGCGAGTGATGCGTGAGGGAGAACAACCCTATCCATATTTACGGGCTTTGGGCAAGGAGTTCTATTTTGAGTCGCAAACTGCTGGTAAATATTGGAGCGACGCAGGAAAAGATTCCCGAACTACGTGGGATTATTGGGATCAAGACCATTTATGGAATTTAGCGATCGAGGCTTGGAAAGATGGCGAGATCCATTTTTATTCCACAAAGAAGGTTAATCCTGAAGATTTTTCGGAAGTAAAGACTGATATAAAGAAAGCAAATTTTACAAGTTCTCGCAAGGGATTCAGTAAATCAGAGCTGAAAACAATACAGATTATAATGGCTTGGGCATTAACGATCGGCGGTATTCTCCTGATGATGTTTGGGGGGTGGTAGGTGATGTCTGCTTCATTATTTATTGAACATTGTCCGAACGGCTTGGCTTTCTATATCAACGGTGAATTGCAGTTTCATACGGAAGATGAACAGATTTACCATGAATATTTAGTTGTTCCTGCGATCGCATTAGCAGTGAGACGTTTTTTAGATTTACCAGTTTCCCAAGATAACTTATCAAATGAGGGGCTGAAGGTTTTAATTTGCGGCGGTGGTGATGGTCTGGCGGCTAGGGATGTATTGCGATTTCCAGAAGTAAGTTCAATTGATTTGGTAGACTTCAATCCTGAAGTAGTAGAACTTGGCAAAACAGTTTTTGCACCTTTTAACCATCATAGTTTAGGCGATCGCAAGGTTAATATTCATATCCAAGATGCCTTTTTATTTTTGAGCGATCGCATTCAAAATATAGCCAACTCTGGCGATCGCTATCATGTTGTGATCTGCGACTTTACCTATCCCACATCTCCCGAAGAAACCCATGTACATAGCCAAGAATGGTTTCAACTTGTCCGCCAAGTTCTGCATCCCCAAGGGCTCATCGCCGAGAATGCTGTCTCTCCCGATCGCAATACTTTAGGCTTCTGGTGTATGTATCAGACGATTTGGAGTGCAGGGGCGATCGCTAAACCGATGCAGGTGTGCATTCCCTCGTTCCATCAGCATGGTTACGGCAATTGGGGATTTTTGCTAGCTGCTAACGATCAGGCGATTACCAGAGACGAACTTGCCAACATCCATTTACCCGATGGCTTGCGATCGCTTAATCTCGATTCCCTATTAGCCGCTTTTAGCTTTACCGATGCGATCGCCGAGCAGCGCTTTACTGTCAATATCCATAGCCTGAAAGTACCACAATTGCTCTATTATCTGCTCAACCCCCATCCAAACATCATCGAATCTGCGGAAGGGGATGTAGACTTTCTCGATCTTGATGACTCGCAGGAAATCAATCGCCTCAGTCAGTCTTGGCTGCGATCCCTAGCGATCGATCCTCTGCAATTAGAGTCTGTAGCCAAGCTATGGCTTGAGCAAATGCAAAAGTCACATCCCGACTTTCAGAAACTGTTGCCAGTTCAGAATCCTTACCATACGCCCAGAATGACTGCCTCTTGGCTAGGCTCCGTGCCGCAACTCTTAGAGCAGATTAATTTGCCGCGTTTGCTTGATCGCATAATTGCACGGGGTAAGGATCTCCCGCCACAGGCGATCGCAGATCTCAAGCAGTTATTAACTCAGCTTCAGTCTGGAAGACAAGAGGAACATATTGAAGAGAGTAATGATGTAGCTCTTAACCGCATTAGTTCCGAAACATTTCAATTTTCTACTTCAACCAAGTTATTGATCTCCCTCACTGTCACAATGCTAGTCGCAAATCTGATTGCTCCCGATTCTGTATTCGCCAAAGGCTCCTCTAGTTTTGTAAGCAGCGGTGGTGATTCTGAGCTTGGTTGGGGATTTGCTGGGCTGATCATGACGACTATTGGTATTGTGTGGTTATCTAATTTGTATGGAGATTCAGATTCCAAATAATATCTATAATTGAGTTGCGGTAATTAAATGTAGGATGTGTTAGCGATAGCGTAACCCATCATTGATGCCTAATTGATGCGTTACGCTATCGCTAACACATCCTACTAATAATTAAGCCTTCCTACTTAGATAATTGTGAAGCTACATCTAGAATTATTATCCGATCGCGATCGCTATACTTGGGATAGTGTGGTCAAAGCTAATCCTCATAGCTGTTTCATGCAGTCATGGACTTGGGCAGATTTCAAAGAACTACAAGGCTACCAGACTTGGCGTTATGGATTGTTTTGTGGTCAGAACTCAAAGCTAGAATGCACTTTTGAAAACTTGGTTGGGGGTTGTATCTTCTATCTTTATCCGCAGGTAGGAGGAGCAAACATTTTATTGGCAACAGGAGGGATAATTCTCTCGCCAGAATGGGCGGCTGTGGGAATGCCTTTGTTGTTAGGAGCTGCCGAACAGTTAGCTTGCGAGTATAGTGCTTCCTTTAATACAAGCATTATCGCCCTACGCATTGAGCCTTTGTGGGAACGCAAACCGCAATGGTTACCAGCAGATTTTGTGCGATCGCCAGCTGATCTCATGCCTACGGACACCCTTTTGATCGACCTACAACTGACGACCGATCGACTCCTTGCCCAGATGCAACCCAAAGGACGCTACAATCTGCGCCTCAGTTGGCGCTATGGCGTAACTACCGAATTTCGCCAAGACGATGCTGCGATCGCCTTGTTTTACGATCTGTTCTGGGAAACTTCGCAACGGCAAAACTTTTTTGGTGAACCCTTTGGCTTTTTTATTAACCTTTGCCAAACCTTATTTCCTGCAAACATGGCGGAAATTGCGATCGCGAGCTGGCAAGGTGAAGCATTAGCAGCAATTCTTGTCATCTATTGGGGCGATCGCTGTACCTATTTATATGGCGGACGTAGTGTTAAGCATCCCCATGTGATGGCGAGTTATGCGATGCACTGGGCAGCTATGCAACAAGCCAAAGCTAGAGGTTGCAAGATCTATGATTTTTATGGATTCACTACTGAGCCTAATCATCCCTATTTTCGATTTTCACGGTTTAAGCAACAGTTTGGCGGTGCGATCGCCAAAACAATCGGCGCACATGACTATGTCTTCTATGATCGCTTAGCAGATACAATCATAGGACTACTGGAAAAACTTTAAGTGGAAAGCCTGTGATAGTAGCAGTCTAGGGATGGTACACACCACAGTTTCTACAAGTCACCAAGTTTTAGGTAGGAGCCGCGCTCCATAGCCAGCCCCAATCCTATGCCATTACAGGCACTCTTTCCACTTAACGCCAGTTAATAATTTGCCAAGGAAATAATCGGCACATCTGGTAGAGCTTTTCTGCCATTGAGGAAATCTAGCTCAATTAAAAATCCATAGCCAATTAGTTCTGCGCCTGATTGCTCGACTAGTTTGGCTGCTGCCGCCGCTGTTCCACCCGTAGCAATCACATCATCGATAATCATCACGCGCTTACCTGAAGCGATCGCATCTTGATGCATCTCTAAGGTATCAGTTCCATATTCCAAAGCATATTCAACCCGAAATACTGCTGATGGTAATTTTTTAGGTTTACGGACAGGTACAAAGCTACAACCTAAAGCCATCGCTAGTGGTGCGCCCAGAATAAAGCCCCGTGATTCAATGCCGATAATACAGTCGATCTCTCCAATATTCAGTTCTGCAAATTTTGTTTTAAAGCCTTGGATAACGGCTGTTAGTCCCTGAGGATTTGCTAACAAAGGCGTAATATCTCGAAACATGATGCCTTGTTGTGGAAAATCAGGAATATCACGAATAATGCTTTTAAAATCCATAGGTTTGCTTGCTAGAGAGTCTCACAATTTTATCTGTATGCGTGATCGCATTTAACACAACAGTATCGTAGTTTCATAACCTAAAAATAAAGAACCGATTTTTTGTGGCGCGGCTTCGCCGCGCCACAAAA
>JANNDZ010000067.1:0-3630 GCA_031378395.1 Pseudanabaena sp. OTE_75_metabat_487_sub | reverse complement strand
CGCGGCGAAGCCGTGCCACAAAAAATTGGTTCCTTTCGCGTTAGCTCTCAATTATTGGGGATTAAGTATCCACAACGATGCTCACCGTTAACCATCCAATGCGTGCGTTCTACAGGACGCTCTAGGACAGTCGCAAACATTTCCAGCTCATGCCCACACACACTCGGAAACGACTCGGCGACATGGGCGATCGCGCAGTTATATTCCGTAAAAATAAAACCTTCAGTGCCTTCCACAGGAAACCACTCCGTCACATAACCTTCACTACGACGAATTTCGGCTAATTTTTCTAATCGTTGTTTGAGTGAGCCTCCGCCAAGTTGCAATTTATAATGCTGTGCCTTGCGTTGCCACTGCTTTTGTAATACTTCAGATACTTGCTCTTTGCCTAACGTATCGATCAGCGTATCAAGGAAATTTACGGCAAATTGGTTATAACTATCAGGAAAGCGATCGCGCCCAGCAGTTGTTAACGCATAAATAAACTGCGGTCTCCCCATACCAGCCTGCTCAGCAGTGTGATAGATAAGTCCCTCAGTTTCTAGATCTTTTAAATGCTTACGAATGGCCTGTGGACTAATATCCAGCTTTTCGGCTAAGTCTTGCGCTGTCACCTCACCACGCTTAAGCAAGTGCTGCAAAATATCCTGCTTAGTATCTTGTTTAGCATCATGCTTATGATCTAGCTTTAGGTCTGGCGAAATCATTTCAGCGACACCGATGGGAGTTTTCATAAACATTAAGCTCCTGATGGCAACTGACTCTTGCATAGAGTCAAGACTCGATTAAATGACACAGTTATCAAAAAATTGACTTTGACAACTTGTATGTTGTTAATGTAACCTACAATTAGTAAAGAAACAAGTAAGTTGTTTTAGTCCAGCAAAGGTAGCACGAAGCACTAACTTTGCACATCAATTATCAGGAGCCTCTACTGACATGACTGCAACGGTTCAAGCACTTGTCAACCAACCATACAAATACGGATTTGTTACATCCATTGAGTCGGACACGATTCCTCGTGGTCTGAGCGAAGATGTCGTCCGCATGATTTCGGCTAAAAAAAATGAGCCAGAATACATGTTGGAGTTTCGGCTCAAAGCGTATCGCCAATGGTTAAAGATGCAAGAACCAACATGGGCGCATGTCGAATATCCTGCGATCGATTACCAAAATATCGTTTATTATTCCGCACCCAAGCAATCGAAAAAGAAAGCAAGTCTTGATGAAGTTGATCCTGAGTTACTGGATACCTTTGAGAAATTAGGGATTTCCATTAACGAGCAAAAGCGTCTGACCAATGTTGCCGTTGATGTCATCTTTGATAGCGTTTCCATCGCCACAACTTTTAAGAAAGATCTAGCAAAAGTTGGGGTAATCTTCTGCTCGATCACCGAAGCGATGCATGAATATCCTGAACTGATTAAAAAATATCTAGGTAGCGTTGTCCCGATCTCAGACAACTACTATTCAGCACTAAATGCTGCCGTATTTACCGATGGCTCCTTTGTATACATTCCCAAAGGCGTAAAATGCCCAATGGACTTGTCCACCTATTTCCGCATTAACAATGGTGATTCTGGGCAATTCGAGCGCACCCTGATCATTGCCGAAGAAGGAGCCTATGTCAGTTATCTCGAAGGCTGCACAGCACCAATGTTTGACACCAATCAACTTCATGCAGCCGTAGTTGAGCTAGTTGCTCTAGATGATGCCGAAATCAAATATTCCACCGTGCAAAACTGGTTTGCTGGCGATAAAAATGGCAAAGGTGGCATCTATAACTTTGTGACCAAGCGCGGTTTGTGCCAAGGCAAAAACTCAAAAATCTCTTGGACTCAAGTAGAAACAGGTTCCGCAATCACGTGGAAATATCCCAGTTGCGTATTGGTTGGTGAAAACTCCGTTGGTGAGTTTTACTCTGTCGCTCTGACCAACAACAAGCAACAAGCTGATACTGGTTCCAAGATGGTGCATATCGGCAAAAATACCCGCAGTAAAATTGTTTCTAAAGGCATCTCTGCTGGTGGCTCTCAAAATAGCTATCGCGGCTTGGTCAAAATCTCACCCAAAGCTGAAGGCGCAAGAAATTATTCTCAATGCGATTCAATGCTGATTGGTGACTGCTCTCAAGCGAATACTTTCCCTTATATTCAAGTTCAAAACAATACGGCACGAGTCGAGCATGAAGCCTCTACTTCTAAAATCGGCGAAGAACAGTTGTTCTATTTCCAGCAACGCGGTATCGCAGTGGAAGACGCTGTCTCGATGATCATTAGCGGCTTCTGCAAAGAAGTATTTAATGCCTTACCGATGGAGTTTGCGGTTGAAGCCGATAAGCTATTGGCTTTGAAGTTGGAAAACAGTGTTGGCTAAAGGAGTTGGCTAATGGAAGAACTCATGGAACTGCGATCGCTAGTGCAGAGAGGAGATTTGCAATCTGCCCTCACGCTGATCGATGAACTAGAAGAAATGAGCAAAGACGATAAGATCAATAAAATCTATAGTTATGCGATTATTCTATTACTCCATCTGATCAAACAATCAGCCGAAAAGCGCTCAACTAGTTCATGGGAAGTCTCGATTCGCAACTCGCTAATTTCTATTCAACGCACCAACAAACGGCGTAAAGCGGGTGGTAATTATTTAAGCGATCGCGAACTTAGAGAAATCCTCGAAGAGTCTTACGATCTCGCTCTAGATAATGCCCGACTAGAAGCTTTTGGTGGTGCTTATGATGCGATCGCACTCGGCAAAATGGTCAGCCAACCTGAAATAATTGAACAAGCTATACAAATGTTAAGGAATTCTCAGTAGTGCCAAATAGGTAAGGATTGGCGGCGCGAAGTGCCGCCAATCCTTACCATATAAATCCGTTCCTTTTTAGTACTACCGAATTCTCTCTAAGTATATGGAGATATTGTGATGCTAGCAAATCCAAAAACAAACTGGGACATGATGGCGGTAAATTCTCATTACCAAACAGCCGAAGCCGCCCAAGCTTTGCTCCATCATGGACAAACAGAAGAAGCAAAAGTCGCGCTACAAGCTCTAGTTGATGCTATGTCGAGATCAGAACGTCAAGCTGTTAAAAGTCAGTTAACTCGCTTAATGATGCATATCATCAAGTGGAAAACTCAACCAGATAAGCGTAGTCGTAGCTGGATTGTTACTATTCTCGATGCTCGCGATGCGATCGAGGATAGTCAAGAAGAAATGCCTAGCCTCAATCGCGAGTATATCGAGTCACTCTGGGATCAATGTTTTATCAAAGCTAAGCGTAAAGCTGAAGCAGAGATGAATATTAAATCTAATATTTCTTTCTTGACTTGGGAAGAGGTTTTTGAAGATGAATATATAGGTGTTTAACATGGCTGTTAAATTTATTCTTAGCGATTATGTAGAGCAAGCTCTAATTCAAGCAACCTATGACAAGTTAGAGGATAACTCCTTTGTTGGACGAATTCCCTGTTGTCAAGGGGTAATTGCATTCGGAGAAACTCTACGAGAATGTGAATATGAGGTGCAGTCGGTCTTTGAAGACTGGGTTCTTTTGGGATTAAGACTGGGACACCATCTACCAATTATTAGCGAAATCGATCTAAATCAGGAGCTGAAAAGTGAGCCGAT
>JANNDZ010000032.1:0-16085 GCA_031378395.1 Pseudanabaena sp. OTE_75_metabat_487_sub | reverse complement strand
CCTTCAATCCAAAAGCGCCCTAGACTATAGGCGATCGCATAAGTCATGGTTAATGTCCCAGTTCTGATTTTGGGAAATCGAAAGAATAGAAACATCAAGATTGCAAACACACCCACATTCCAAAGCGATTCGTACAGAAATGTGGGATGAAAGTATGATTCGCTTGCAAATTCTGGTGGGCGGCGATCAACGGGAATAAATAATTTCCAAGGAAGATCGGTCGGTCTGCCAAAAGCCTCAGAGTTAAAGAAATTGCCCCAACGTCCAATTGCTTGACCTAAAATCAGCGCAGGCATAACAATATCTGCCATTAACCATGCTGAGATTTTTTGGCGTTGGCAAAAAATAATTGTGACTATTGCACCGCCAATGATTGCGCCATGAATCGCGATGCCGCCTTCCCAAATTGCAAAAGCCTTATACCAAGGTTGATTTTGGAAGCGCTGCCATTCAAATAAAACATAGTATAGACGGGCGCAGGGAATAGCACCAACCACCAACCAAATTACGAGATTGCCGACTATATCTGGATCGATACCACGTTTTTTTGCAAGTTTTTGGGCTAATAGTGTGCCGATAACAACTGCGGAGGCAATCAGCATTCCGTACCAACGGATCGAAAATGATCCGATTCCAAAGGCGATCGGACCTGGAGATGTAAACTCAAATGCAAATGGTAAGAAGTTAAGCATTAGAAATGATGTTGTGTGAAGTTGAAACAAGAATCTATTAAAAAACAAAAATGTTGGTAACAGCTTTTTTGAGGGTTAATGATCAGGCAGCATATAAAGAAAGTTACGATCGCCTTGATAGCCTGACAAATCAGCAAGCTTTTGAAGTGTTTGCTCACCCTGATAAAACTTGCCATTGATATCCCATGTAGGTACTGTCTGAATCTTAGCTGCTTCGCATAGTTGAGGCTGGGCATTTTTACCATCAGGAAGGCACTCAATCCAGTTCAATTCGGCTAAAGCTTCTTTGCCAAAAAGTTGCTTTTGTTTGTAGCAATGCGGACAGGTATAGAGAACATACATCTTTGCCCCGATTTGTTTGAGATGCTTAGCTAGGGCAATTTCGGCATTGCCTGAAGTTGTCGTAACTTCCCATCCAATTCCCTTTTTAGGTCTTGCTGTTGGTGTTTGGACAATTTGTTTTCCTGTGGCAGCATCAACGGGTAGAGTTACACTAGCGATCGGTTTATTCACACTTCCATAAACAACAAATGTCCCGACAATTGTGAGAGTGGCGATGAGCGCACCTGTGAAGAATAATTTTCCGATATCTTCCCATTTTCGACCGATGATAGAAAATACAAATAAACTAGTAGATAGAAGTGCAGAAGCGATGCAATAAATACAAGCGGCTTGAATTACAGTAACTAGCAAATAAATCAAGTAACCACTAAATATCATCATGGCAGTACCACCCATAAAGAGTAGTAGTCCTGTCCAGTGATCTAGCTTGGTACGAAGTTCTTTTTGTTCCTGCTTAACCAGTAGAGGCGCGATCGCAAAAGCAATCATACTGGCATAACCCAAGCAACCAAATAGAGATAGTGGCAAGCCAAAAATTTTGGCATAGGGAGAGGTAAGCACAACATCACAGGCATTAGTTGGACAAGCCACTGACGATTGGGAAAAACTAACAAAGGTTAGATAGGCAGTAATAACCACTCCTAACGTGGAAATACCAGCCATAATCGGGCGTTGATATCGCTGTAACCAACTATGCGATCGCTGTTGCTTGCGGAGTTCCTTGACTTTTTGAGCAGTGGATGAGATGGTCTCTTCAGGAATATTTTCGTTCATGATTTTTAATTCGGATTTGACTGATAAATTGACTATTTGAGATCTTTAATGGCTGCTTGGACTTCATTTATAGCTTTAAGATCACCTAGGCGGGTATATAGTTCTTCTGCTCGTTGAAATGACTGCACAGCTTCTTGGTTACGCTTTTGTTGTGCCAAGATTTTACCCATATTAAAGTGGGCAAGGGCATCTTCAGGATTGTTTTTGATGATTTCACGGTAGGTAATGATTGCCATAGAAAGTTTATTTTGCCCAATATATAAAGTGGCGATTACTTGTTGTATAAGTGGATTGGGTTTAAGTTTGGCAGCAGTTTTATAAAAACCAATAGCTTCATCTAATTTGCCTTGTGTAGTTAGAGCTTGGGCGATCATTAGATTTGTTTCAAGATGACGAGGATTAATTTTAAGAATCTGCTGATACCTTGCGATCGCTTCTTCTGTTGTAATCTTTGCTCGGTCTAAACTTACGCTAGTAAATAAAACATCTGGATTGGTGGGAGCAAGGCGGACAGCTTTGGCATAGATATCTGAAGCGGCTTGGATGTTCTGCTGCTTTTCAAAAACATGACCTAGATCAAGATATGCTTTCACATTATTTGGAGCAATGGTAATCAGTTGTTGATATGCTCTAACCGCATTTGCAAGATCATTTTGACTATCGAAAATATAGCCAATACTTTGATAAGCATCAATATTTTTAGGATCGATGGCGATCACGCGCTGATAAAATCCCAATGCTTCTGTAAAGTTTTTCTGCTGAGTGTATGTGAAACCTAGACCAATTAGAGATTTTACATCTTTATTATCTAAACGAATGGCTTGTTGAAATGCAGCGATCGCCTCTGGGAACTTACTTTGTTGGATAAACAGGAAGCCAATACTTGCTTGAATTTTGGCGTTTTTAGATTCGATGGTGGCGGCTAGTTGATAGTCAGCTAATGCACTAGCTATATCCTTTTTATCCCATAACTCTTTACCATGTTTGACTAAATCTACAACACTAGGCTTAGTTTTATCTGATGTCGAGATTACGTGGGAAAATGCTGCTGTATTCCCAGAGATGAAAAACAATGAAAAAATAATGAATGTAAATTTGAACATAATTAGATGAAATTTATTTGAGAACTCTAGTTGCATTGGCGATCGCTAACAAAGCCATACCAACATCAGCGAAAATCGCTTCCCACATATTTGCTACACCAAAGGAACCAAGCACAATGAATAATCCTTTGATACCCATAGCTAGGTAGATATTTTGGAGGACGATACGGTGCGTTTTTTGTCCGATGGCGATCGCTTCCGATACCTTAGAAGGAGCGTCAGTCATCAGCACCACATCAGCAGTCTCAATCGCCGCATCAGAACCCAATCCACCCATCGCAATCCCCACATCAGATCTAGCGAGAACAGGTGCATCATTGATGCCATCCCCAACAAAAGCAACTTTCTCTCCCTTTTTGACATTTTTTAAGAGCTTATCGAGGACATCAACTTTTCCTTCAGGCAAGAGATCGGCGTAGTAGCTATTTACGCCCAAACGTCCTGCAATAATCTTTGCCACACTGTCGCGATCACCTGTGAGCATTACCGTATGAATGCCCTGTTGTTTTAGAGATCGAATTGCTTGATCTGCATCATCTTTGAGTTCGTCAGCAATCTGAATATAGCCAGCATAAACTTGGTCAACTGCTAGATGGAAAATTGTGCCTTGATTGGAAGGAATTGTGTAAGCAATTTTTTCGCGTTGTAAAAGGCGTTCGTTACCCGCAAAGACAGTTTGATTACCCGTTTGATTGTTAATCTGCGATCGCACACCATGACCAGCAATCTCTTCAAACTCGCCCATGTCAGACAGATCAGGAGCTTTTCCATAAGCTTCCAGAATCGATTTGGCAACAGGATGATTCGATCTCGCTTCTACTTTTGCGGCAATCTCTAATAATTCTGATTCTGTAAATCCATTGCTAGGAGCAATCTTAGCCACCTTAAAGTTGCCTTGAGTTAATGTTCCTGTTTTATCAAAAGCAACTACTTTCACCGCCGCTAAGGTATCGAGGAAAGTGGAACCTTTAACCAAAATACCGCGCTTTGCTGCACCGCCGACACCGCCAAAGTATCCTAATGGAATACTAATCACCAAACCACAAGGACAGGAAATCACCAGAATAACTAAGGCGCGATAGAACCATTCCGCTTGAGTTGCCCCTTGAATTACTAATGGTGGAATCGTTGCCACTGCTAAAGAGATGAATACCACAATCGGCGTATAGATACGGGCAAACTGCGTAATAAATTTCTCGGTTTCCGCCTTCTGACTACTGGCATTTTCGACTAAATCGAGAATCTTGGCGATTGAAGACTCACCATAAACCTTAGTCACGCGCACAGTTAGGTATCCAGTCTCATTGATCATGCCTGATAAAACCGTATCACCAATGCCAACAGCACGAGGAACGGATTCTCCAGTCAGTGCCGCCGTATTTAGTTGAGCATTACCTGCAATGACTTCACCATCAAGGGGGATTTTCTCTCCTGCTTTGACGATGATGACTTCACCCACAGATACAGATTCTGGAGAAATTTGCTCCATGCCTGACTCGGTTTGACGGAAAGCGACATCGGGGCGAACCTCTAAAAGAGATTTGATTGATCGCCGTGAATTGCCGATCGCCATGTCTTGAAACAATTCCCCGATTTTGTAAAACAGCATGACCGCAACGGCTTCAGGTAGCTTATGTATGGCAAATGCTCCTAGTGTAGCGATCGTCATTAAGAAATTCTCATCAAAGAAGCGACCACGCAAAATATTCTTTCCCGCAATTTTGAGAACGCTCCATCCACTCAATAAGTAAGCAACTGTAAATAGGGCATAATCTACAAACCAGTAGCTCATGTGATGTAGGATTTCTTCACAAATAAGACCAACAGTGAATAGTACAACTGTCGCCGCAATTGTAATTACCTCACCCTTAAGCCCTGAAGAATCAGCAGCATTACTATGATCATGGTCGTGATCATGCTTCTTAGAATTTTTAGGCTCATCATCACCGCAACAACTTTTTGCCATACATATCCCTGAATAATTGAACAACTATTCAATAGATTAGCAGTAAATTTAATCAATAAGTTTTTTAGGATTAAACTTCTTGCAAATGCTCGGCAACTTCTCGATAGAGATTGACAATATGCTCGTCTGCAAGGCTGTAATAAACATTACGCCCTTCTTTACGGTACTTTACTAATCTCGCCGATCGCAAAATCCGCAGTTGATGAGACACTGCCGAATCACTCATTTTCATGGCTATAGCCAAATCACAAACACATAATTCTTGTCCTGCGAGAGCAGATATGAGACGCAATCGGTGAGGATCAGACAACACTGCGAAGAAATCTGCCATCTGTTGTGCTTGTTCGGGCGAGAATATCCCAGACTGACAAGCAACCACCTTATCTAGATGCACCAGATGAATCTCACAGGTTGGTGCATCATCAGTTGTTATAGGCTCTGTTTTCGACTTGGCTGGCATGGCAATAAAAATTGATAATCATTTTCAGCCTCAATCTTACCAGAACCTTATTCTTACTTTGAGCTTTATGAAATGGACATCAACTAGATGATTTCATAATCCTAATTTATCTTCAGATACCTTCGTTGAGCGGGAAATTACAAAACAAAATTGACGTTTTTGTGCGATTTCATCATGGTTTCATTTTCTTAATTTATTGTCAGACTATTAGCTAAATAGTTACAAGCAAATACAGACTGAGTTAGGATAACTGAATCTTGCATCATCACATTAGAAAACCAATATTCTCCCTAGAAGGATTTGCGATCGCTTCTCTTATTGGGATTAGCACTAGTATGACATTTTCCTTGTTCTGGGTAAGAGAGACTACTGCTGAACCTTCGATAACTAATTCCCCTTCACCCTCTAAAAACTCTGACAGTCACAGTCAGGGATATCTAGAGCCAATTAAGCTAGATCAGAAAGCCGATCCCTTACAGTTACCAACAAAGCCTGAAGAGGTTAAGCTGCAAATTGTACAGCCAATTACCTTAGAACAAGCAATCCTAATAGCCCAAGAGCATAATCGTGAGTTACAAATCGCTGAACGTACCCTTCAACGTAATCAAGCGGCGTTAAGGCAAGTCCAAGCAACTCAACTCCCTGCTCTTAATTTAGAAACAGAATTTGCAAACGAACGAGATGCGAAAGATACTCTTGATGAGTTGAAAAAAGGTGAGGTTGAGCAAACAGGAAACCTGCTTACAGGTAAGCTCGAATTGAGCTATGACCTATTTAATGGCGGAAGACGATCTGCAAAGATTTCTGCCGCAGAAGCATTAGTGCGCTCTGACCAATTAGAAGTAACCCGACTAAAAGAGCAAGTTCGACTAGAGATATCTAATGCTTACTACGATCTACAGGAAGCTTCGGAGCAGGTAAGAATTACCCAAGCAGCAACCCAAAATGCTCAAAAAAGTCTGATTGACGCTGAAGCATTAGAAAAAGGAGGCAGAGTTTCAAAATACGACATTCTCAAATCAAGAGTTCAACTGGCTAATGCTGAACAAGAATTTGTTCAAGCACAGAGCGCTTTAGAAATTGCACGTCGGCAATTGTTACCTCTACTTGGTTTAGTGCAATCTATTGATTTCACAGCCTCCGATCCAGTGCAGCCACAAGGACAGTGGCAACAATCCCTTGAAGAGAGCATCATTCTCGCTTTTAAAAATCGTCCCGAATTAGAGCAACAACTTTCACAACGTCAAATTAGCGAACAGCAACACACTATTGCACTTAGCGAAACGCAGCCCCAAATTGGTCTATTTGCCAACTATCAAGTACGAGACAACTTGAGCGATCGCTTCAATACAGTAGATGGCTATGCTGTTGGCATCAGATTGCGTTGGAACTTATTTGATGGTGGAGCAGCCTTAGCAGGAGCGCAACAAGAAGAAGCAAATAAGGCGATCGCTGAAACTCGTTTTGTTGATACCCGAAATCAGATTCGCTTTCAAGTAGAGCGAGCTTACAAAACATTACAAGCAAATACTAAAAATATTAAGACATCAGAATTCGCATTAAAACAGGCAAAAGAAGGACTAGAAATTGCTCGTTTACAGTTTAAGGCAGAAGTAGCCACTCAGCTTGATGTAATCGTTGCTGAAAATGAACTTACTCGTGCAGAAGTAAATCGCATCAAATCTATTCTTAATTACAACCGCGCTCTAGCTGCTTTACAGCGCGCAGTAAGCAATAGAAACTCATCCAAAGGGGTTTCCAACTGATAATTAAAATTTCTTAATCTCCAAATTGTCTGGACTAATCCTCCACCGCGATCGCACCGTGAAACATTCCCATACCACAGCTAAACTGAAACATTCCCACAGTCTGAGGCGTAAACTCTACAGGTGTAGTCTGATTGAGAACTAAGTCTTGAGCAACATGGAAATCAGGGAAGAGGACTTTCTCTAAGCAACTACTGGGATCGCGGCGCTCAAACTGTAATCGCACGGGCTGACCGCGCTTAACTGTTACCATTGAGGGGACATAGCCACCATCAACGGTAATTGTGACTTCCTGAACGCCTTTATTAATTTCTGCTTGTTGAGATTTGGGCTTGCTGCCTAGAAACCACCATAGTTGAGCAACCACTAGAGATAAACCACCTACAGCGATCGCAATTTTAAGAGTTATAGGCTGTTCAATTGGTTGAAATCTTTCAGAAGATGAATTACGGTTGCTCATTTCTTCTGCGGACATACTAGATGCTATGCCGACGGATAAACCAATACTTACTAAAATATTGACCACTTGATACTTTTTCATGGTTGTTTCTCTCAGTTAGTTGAAGAAGGGCGAAAGTTTCTCAGCCTTAAAGCATTTGTGACCACAGAGAAAGAGCTAAGTGCCATTGCTGCACCCGCAATAATCGGATTAAGCAGCCATCCTAAAAATGGATAGAGAATCCCTGCGGCAATTGGAATCCCTGCAACATTGTAGACAAAGGCAAAGAAGAGATTTTGTTGAATATTACTAATTGTGGCGCGACTGAGTTGAATAGCTGTAACGATTCCTTGTAAGTCACCTGAAATCAAGGTGATATCACTAGCAGCGATCGCGACATCTGTTCCTGTGCCGATCGCTAAACCAACATCGGCTTGAGCTAGGGCAGGAGCGTCATTAATGCCATCGCCAACCATCGCCACAACTTTACCTTCAGCTTGCAACTCTCTGATTTTAGCAACTTTCTGATCGGGGCGAACTCCAGCAAATACTCGCTTAATGCCAACTTCACGAGCGATCGCTTCGGCAGTTGATTGATTATCTCCAGTCAGCATTACGACTTCGATTTTCATTCTTTGTAAAGATGCTACTGCTGTTTGAGATGAAGGTTTGAGCTTATCAGCAATACCAATTAAGCCACGAGCCACATTATCAACCGCAATTAAGACAACAGTTTTACCACCTATTTCCCATGAGTCTTGGTATTGATGAAGCTCACTGGTATCAATCTTTAACTCATCCATCCATCGCCTTGTTCCAACTTGCACTAATAAGTTATCTACTTTTCCTTGCACACCACTACCTGCGATCGCTATAAACTCATTTACTTCAGGAATAGTTATATCTTTTTGCTTAGCATGGTTCACAACTGCTTCTGCTAAAGGATGTTCAGAATTACGCTCGATCGCTGCCACTAGTTTTAATAATTCATCATCATTTTTAGTGATAGAGAAAATATCTGTAACAACTGGTTTCCCTTCTGTCAAAGTTCCCGTTTTATCTAAAACAATAGTTTGGATTTTATGAGCGAGTTCTAAACTACCTGCATCTTTAATTAAAATACCGTTCTCTGCGCCTTTACCAGTTCCGACCATAATTGAGGTTGGAGCCGCTAAGCCCAATGCACAAGGACAAGCAATAATCAGCACACCCACGGCTGAAATTGTTGCTAGGGTGATGTTGCCCATAATCTCAAACCAGATGACGAAGGTGGCGATCGCTATAGAAATCACCACAGGTACAAACCAACCAGTAACTTGATCGGCAAGTCTTTGAATCGGAGCTTTAGAACCCTGAGCATCCTTTACTAGCTGAACAATTTGCGAGAGCACTGTATCTTTACCAATTCGATTAGCACGAATTTGTAAACTGCCAGATTTATTCATAGTTGCGCCAATTACGCGATCGCCTACCTTTTTCTCAATAGGAATACTTTCACCTGTGACCATTGACTCATCGACAGTGGAGTTACCTGCGATCGCTTCTCCATCAACTGGAATCTTCTCACCTGGGCGCACCAGCACTATATCTCCAATTAGCACGTCTTCAATTGGAATATCTGACTCTTTACCATCTCTAAGCACTCTTGCTGTTTTCGCTTGCAATCCGATTAACTTGCGAATTGCCTCTGACGTTTCTCCTTTGGCACGATTCTCAAGTAATTTACCTAAAAGAATCAATGTAATCACAACTGCTGACACCTCATAATACACTTCGGGTTGTAAGCCCTGAGATGTGAAGAAATTAGAGTTGAGGGTAACAGTAACTGAGTAAGAGAAAGCCGCGAGTGTACCTAATGCAATGAGCGTATCCATCGTAGCTGTGTGATTTTTAAAGGCTTTCCAAGCCCCAGTATAAAAAGAACTACCACACCAAAACTGTACGGGAAGTGCAAGGACAAGTTGTAGCCAAGGATTATGCAACCAGTCTGGAATAACAGGAATCTCCACTCCTATCATCATAGATAGCACTCCTATTACTAAAACTACGCTAATCACACCACCCACCCATACTTTACGGGTTAAATCTTGCGTCTCAGTCAAACGGGTATGCTTTTCTTGATCGCTATTTACTTGGTCTGGCAGAATTGCTTCATATCCAATATCTTTAATCACTTTTTGAATAGCAGCAGAAGAGGTTTTTTTCTCATCAAATTCAACCGCCATTTCCTCTGTGGCAAAATTGACATTACTCTTAGCAACACCAGATATAGAACGCGTTGCAGTTTCAATACTACTAGCACAAGAAGCGCAGTGCATTCCGCGTAAGTTAAGTGTAACTTTACTCATTTTGAATCCTTTTTAAATCAATGTTTTGTTTTATCGACTTAGCAATTTTGAGCGGAATCTAGCATAACATTACTAATTCAGGGATTTTGGGGAATTGGGTGGCTGGATTGTTGGTTGCGGGTTAGATGGTTGTTGGTTAGAGCGTCCTAGCCACCAGCCTAAACCTCCTCCTGTAAAAAAGATGATAGCGATCGGGATAGCACAACAGGCGATCATCATCCACATCATCATTTTCATGCCAGAATCTTTCGATTCATTACTTTGCTGATCGTTTGGCTCTTTATTATTCATTGAATTCATCCTCTAAATTAATCCACTGGATAGCCAGCCGCCGTAATTGCACTCTTAATAGCAACTTCAGGGGATTGAGTTTCCACTAATACAATCTTAGTCTTTGGATCGCCAAGAATAGAAGCGTTCGCATCGACTGTTTTAATCGCATAAGTGATATTTCTTATACATTCACCACAGGTTATGGCAGGAACATTTAATTGAAGTTTCATAATGTTAAACCTTATTTTTTACACTGATCGCCATAAGAAGACTTTTAGAAGTCTTCTTATGGCAATTATTAAGCTGTTACCCAAACTAACGGCGGTACGCCGCAGGAATCGTCCACTCTACGAAACAAGCTAGATTATCGATTCCAAGCTTGCTGCCATCCCTTCATTTGCATGATTTCAGCATTCTGAGATTTGATGATTGACTGAATCAAAGTACGAATTTCTGGACGAGTAGCACGATTAGCAGATGCCATCTGAGCCATCTTCACCGCCATTTGATGATGGGGCACCATTTGACGCACAAATTCCTTGTCAAAATCTGAAGCTGTCTTGAGTGCATCAATGTCCATACTCATCATGCTATGCCCCATATTCATCATGTTCTGTCCCATACTCATCATGCTATGTCCCATGGCGATCATGTTCTGTCCCATACTCATACTGTCCTTTCCCATGTTCATCATAGGAGAGCCTTCGCTCATCATGTTATGCATCATGCTCATCATGTTTTTATCCATATTCATCATGGGAGAGCCAGAACTTTGCTTAGGAGAGTTTCCCATCATCCCCATGTCAGTCATTGAGGTTAAAGGAACTTCTTTGCCGTACCATTGTTTATACCAAGTACGCATTTCTTGAATTTCACGAGTTTGATCTTTTTTAATCGCTGAAGCGATTTTCTTAATTTCTGGGCGTTGAGAACGAGTTAAAGCAAGGTCAGCCATAGCGATCGCATCTTGGTGATGAGGAATCATCATTTCGATAAAATGCTGATCGACTTGGGTAGATTTGGATTGTTGGGGATTTTCTGATGCAGGTGACGACTGAGCTTGTATGCTGTCAATAAGCCCAAAACCAGCCGCAGCCCCACTACTAAGAAGCCCTATTAGGCTATAGATCAAAAACTTATTTTTCATAATTCTGTTTCAGTTAAGGAATGACATAGGCTGGTTCTCTTTTATTATTTCAGCCCTATGATTGATTTCCAGATTGAATTAACTAAATCGATTGATTACATTACAAAACAAAATGATCGCCACCCAATATTTAATCTACTCTTTAGTACAATAAAGGGTTGCTTTTAATCTTTCTGTAATGTTGAACAAAAATTCTGTAGGTAAAATAGCATTGTGATGAAAAAGCTTATAAACCAATGGATAGCTCGAATTGTGGCTGCTCCAGAAACAAACTTGTTTTTATTCGCCTTTTTACTGCACTTCGTCTATGAAGTTTGGGAATCACCCTACTTTGACTTCTACGCCATGCCTTCTCTATCAGACAAGGTGAACTACATTACCCACTGCACTGTAGGAGATGGAGTAATTACTGTGATTAGTGGATGGATAGTAGCTGGGTTATATCGATCGCGCAAATGGATGCTCAGAAATACTTGGAAATCAACATTACTATTTACGGCTCTAGGTTGGATATATACACTCATTTCAGAAATTTATCGCATCCATATTGCCAAACTTTACGGCGTTTCAGTGTTCCTCGTGCCAGTTATTGACATTAGTTGGCTGCCACTATTGCAATGGATAATCTTGCCACCGCTAGTTCTATACATGGCTAAACGTTATATGTTGAGTACAGCCCAGTCTGCGTAAATCAAGTGTAACTTTACTTGTTTTTAGCTCAATATTTTCCAAGTTTTGCCAGCATCTTGAGATTGAAAAACTTGATTCTTTTCGTTAGCAGCATAAAGGATTTGGGAATTGCTAGGAGCAACGGCTAGCTTGACGATCACTCCATCAGTTTCTAACCAAAGTTTCTCCCAGTTCTTACCTTCATCATTACTAAGATAGATACCAGAATTTAATTTATCAAAGCGATAGCCGTACATAATTGTGCGATCGCCTTGCTTGACTAAATTTAAAGCCAGAATTGGCGCAGTTTGAGTTTCGCTGATCGCAGTCCAGTCATCTCCACGATTTACGCTCTCATACATACCTGAACGGGTGGTCGCAAAGACGCGATCGGGTTTCTCAGGATCGACAACTAGATCGAATGGGGCGTCAGTTAGTCCTATCATCTTGGGTTGTGTCCAAGTTTTACCACTATCGGAACTGACAAATAAACCTTTTGCCCCTGAACTAGCCCACCCATAAAGAACTTTGGGATTACTTGGAGAAATACCTAAAGCATGAAAATCCACTCCTTCCATTGAGATAAATTGCCAATCTTCGCCTCCATTCTCACTGATACGGAAGCCAAGATTGCCACCACTTGAAGGGTGTCCACTAGAGTAAAAGCGTTGACCGTTAGTGCGATCGCCAGTAAAGCCCATGTAGTCTGATCGGTCTTTACCAACCCAAAACCATTGTCCTGATTCAGCACGTTGCAACAGTCCATTATGGCTAGCAATATAGATAATGTTAGGATTCTCAGGATTAATGGTTAGCCCATGAATGTGGTTATCAGCTTGCCAATTTTGTACGGGAGTTAGGGTTACATTGCTAGGAGCTAACTTTTGCGGTTTTGGGAGATTGCTTGGCTGGCTAGTTAGCGGAGTAGTAGTCGGCGGATTGCTAGATGTTTTCTGATTAGAGAGTCCTAGCAACCACCCTAAACCTCCTCCTATAAAAAAGATCAGCGCGATCGGGATAGCGCAACAGGCAATCATCGTCATTTCCATTCCAAACACATTAGAATCTTTCGATTTTACGCTTTCTTGCTTATTTGGCTTCTGATGATTCATTGAGTGCGCCCTCTAAGTATTTATTGCAAGATTACTTCTTATACCAAGCTTGCTTCCATTCTTGCATTTGCTTGATTTCTGCTTGCTGAGAAGAAATAATATCTTGGGCAAGTTTCTTGATTTCTGGGCGAGTGGACTTAGTTGAAGCATTTTGTGCCATTGTTACAGCACCCTCGTGATGGGGAATCATCGCGTTAATAAACCGTAGATCGAAGTCAACATCCTTTGCCCCTAAATCTTGGCTCATCATCATGCCGCTCATTTGGTCTTGGCTCATCTCCATCATGCGTCCCATTTTGGCATCATAAGCCATAGGCTTATTCCCAGCCGAGGCATACCACTGTTTGCGCCAAGTCTGTAATTCGGCAATTTCTTTGGTTTGAGCTTTGATGATCTCATCGGCTAGCTTTTTAATTTCAGGGCGCTCAGATTTTTGTTGCGCTTCTTTTGCCATAGCTAATGCACCCTGATGATGTGGAATCATGGCATCAATAAAGCGGTGGTCAAAGTGCTCATCGGCTGGTCCCAAATCCATCGCCATGTTACCCATGTGCATATTATTCATGTTATGCATTGTCGATGGAGTCGCAGGTGTAGAGCTAGGTGTCACCGCAACAGGACTATTAGAAGCAGATGTTTCTGGATTGGTTGTTGCAGTACAAGCAGCTAAAGCACCCGTTGCAATGGAGGCGATCGCTATTAAGCCTAAACTGTGAGATAAGATATTCAATTTGGTAAGATTCATAAAATTTAAGTTGTGTAGTTATTAGGAAGTTTAAATTTAAACTTCCTAATAGACAATATTGATAACTAGTTTAAAACAAGAAAATGAAATCAGGATGAAATCATTTTATCTATTGAAACTAAACCGCCCATTTACCTTTTCACCTTTAATATCAGATAAAAATGCAACTTTGTACTCACCTACCGCGTTACTCGGAAACACAACTGCATAATGCTTGCCGTCAACATCGTATTTTAGATCTAAAGTCTTTTGAGTGCCATCAGGCAACTGAACTTGAGCCGTTACTTTGGCATCAGGAATTGCTTCATGATTATCGCCCTTTTGGAGAAAGAAATCCAGATGGATATTGTCTGCTTCTATCAGTGATAAAAACTCTAAATGGTAAATTCCTGATTCAATGACTTGTCCTCCCTTCTGAGAAGTATTATTCTGAGTTGAAGGTTTTGCCATGCTAGGAGAAGAACTAGTTTTAGCTATAGGTTTCTCCATGGGCTTAGTCGCCGTACTTTCAGGTGTAGAACTTGTAGTTTGGTTACCACAAGCTCCTAATAATGCTAAAGAAGCAAGGCTCAAACTAAATAGAAACGGTTGAAATAATTGCATAAATTTCCTTAAATAATTAAAGTTGAAAATAAACGACGCGAAGTACTGCTTATCCTATTGATATAGTTTTGATAGAGTTGCAGACTCAACTTGAGTATCTACTTTTACCTTAGTAGGCATGATATATTTCCCAAATTGAGAGTACAAAGCTGGTAGTACCAACAACGTCAGAGCTGTGGATGTAAATAGACCTCCTAAAACCACGATTGATAGGGGTTGCAGCAGTTCTTTCCCAGGGCCACCTGCCACAACTAGGGGTGCTAATCCTAATGCTGAGGTAAATGCGGTCATTAGAATGGCGTTAAGCCGTTCCATTGATCCTTGGATCAAGAGATCTTTCAAGGGCATTCCAGCAGCATACTTAGTGTTGTAGTTGTCCACTAGCAGCAACCCATTGCGAGTAGCAACACCAAATAGGGTGACAAATCCTACCAGTGAGGCGATCGACAAGATGCCTCCCGTGAGCGCCACCGCAATAATGCCTCCTACCAGTGCTAGAGGTAGGTTAATCATGATCATCGCAGTGGAGTCAACCGATTTGACTGAGAGATACATGATGATAGTGATAACGACAAAGGCGATCGCACTAAAAAGCAAAATGTTTTGAGATGCTCTTCCTTCGGCTTCAAATTGTCCAGCATATTGGATGTAAAAACCAGCAGGAATCTGTACTTGTTGTTTGACCTTTGCCTGAATATCGCTCACCACCGATCGCAAATCTCGCCCCTGTGCATTAGCAGCCACAACAATCAATCGAGAAACATTTTCGCGGTTAATCGTGTTTGGTCCTGTGCCAGACTGAACCTTAGCAACTTGTGCCAACGGAATCTTATTGCCACTGGGCGTATCCACCATTAAGTTGTCGATGGTGTCTAGGCTTTGACGGGCTTCTGGCTTCAGCCATACTACTAGATCGAAGGTTTGCTGTTGCTCCAAAACTTGCGAAACTACTCGTCCATTCAGAGCCGTCTCAATCGTTTCGGAAAGTTTGCCAATCGTTAAACCATAGCGCGCCGCCGCAACCCGATCAAACTGAATCTGAATTTGCTCTACGGGAATCTGTGGTCCAAGTTGGAGATCGACAACACCTTCAACTGATTGCATCACATCATTTACCTGCTGCCCAAGCATACGCAGTTGGGATAAATCAGCACCAAATATTTTGACAGCGATCGCGCTTCTGACCCCTGACAATACTTCATCCATACGGTGCGAAATGAAGCCGCCCACATTAGGTGCTGCCCCTGGGACTTTGGCAAACTCTTGGCGTAACAATTCCACGCTTGCTTTACGATCTTTCATGCCTGTCTCGCTCAACTCTACATCTAGGTGAGTCAAGTTCACACCTGCGGCGTCAGCATCACCCTCCGCCCGTCCAGAGCGGACTTGAATGCTTTGAAAGTTGGGATTATCTTTCAATTTATTTTCCAGCACAGAGGCGGCGCTGTTGGTCGCTTCTAACGATGAGCCGGGATAGAGCAGCAGCGTGTTGACCAGCGATTGCTCCTGAAATTCTGGGAGAAAGATACGCCCGAACGACGGTAAAATGATCGCTGCCGCAATTAAACTTGCCGCCGCAATTCCTAAAATGATCTGAGATCGCCGCATCGAAAATTTGATTAGCGGCAGATAGAGGCTCTTAAAAA
>JANNDZ010000872.1:0-6632 GCA_031378395.1 Pseudanabaena sp. OTE_75_metabat_487_sub | reverse complement strand
CAACCATGTTCTGCTAAAAATGCTGGTGTTAATAACGTTTCAGGCAGATGAGATGGCTGATTTTGCAGTGGATTACCTAATCTTAAAAACTTTTCGACATACTTACCAAGTAGATCGCCTTCTAGATGGACTGAGCTACCAATATCAAGATCTTTTAAAGTAGTGTTGTCATAGGTATGCGGAATTACGGCAACTCGAAAATTTGTGCCTGAGTCGTTGCAATAGGAAATGGTAAGGCTAATGCCATTAATCGCAATGCTACCTTTAAATACTATGTAACGAGCAACGTCAGGAATAGCGTCAAAACTTAACTCCCACGAGTTACCTATAAGTGCGCGATCGCATAATTTGCCCATGCCATCAATATGCCCTGAGACAAAATGACCGCCGATTTTATCACCGACGGCTAGAGCAGTTTCGAGATTTACATACTTTAATTTGCGATCACCGAAATTAGTCCGCCCCAAAGTTTCAGGTGACACATCAGCCACGAAATTAGTATCAGAAATATAAGTTGCGGTTAGACACACTCCATTCACGGCAACACTATCACCGATCGCAATATTCGCAACAAGATCAGGACAATGAATCACAAGGCGATCGCGATCGCGTTGCTCAATAATTCCGATAGTTTGAACGAGTCCTGTAAACATAGATTGTATTTACAATAGGGGACGCTTTGCGTCCCCTGTGATGAGAGAGGTTAATTTATCAATGGTAAGCGCTGATTGCTTTGCTGGGTCAGATATAGGATTGCGATCGCGATTTAGCCAAAATGCAGTAATACCTGCCGCATTAGCACCTACATAATCTTCGCCAAAACTATCGCCAATATGCCATGCTAAATCGGGCGATCTCTGGATCTGATGTTTCGCCAAAGCAGCCTCGAAAATTTTCGCATCAGGTTTAACGGCTCCGACCTCAGTAGAGATGGTAATCGAATCAAAATAGTGATCAAGCTCTAAAGCCTTAATCACCTCATAGAGCCGACTATCAAAGTTTGACAGCAAGCCTAAAGTAATCCGCTGTTGTTGCCATGCGTCCAGCGCTAATCGAGTATCTTCGTAGATAAACCAAGGTTCAGCCATAGCAAAATAAGCATATAAATTTTTAAAGAAAGCTTCAAAATCAGAAAACTTGCTAAAATCACCTGTTTGGCGAAAAGTTTTTTCAGCCAGCGATCTCCACCACTCATATTCTGCAATCGCAAGATCAGACTGAGGCAGATTAGGAAAAGCCATCCTTGGTGCAGCTTGAAAAACTTCGTAAAAAGCACGATTAATTAACGGAGGGTCAAGGCTAACATTAAAATCTGTCGCAATTTTGGCATATTGGTCACCTACACTACCTCTAACGCCAAACAAGGTACCAACTGCATCTACATAAATAACCTGAGGCGATCGCATTATATTTAGGGGAAATTACTGAGATAAACTATTAAGCATACTGATACAATGACAGCCAAATGTTGTAAAAACTGCCTCTATTATTGTATTAAAACTACACTCAATATATGACAGATGTTCAGTTTCTAATGATGAGATGGTTAGAGTAAGGAGCACTTTTATGCATATATCTCAGTTTAACAAATTAATTCTATTGATATTAATTGCCCATACTCCATTACCTGCTTTCGCGCAGACTACCACGATTGAAAAACCTTCTGCCCCAGCATCCTCAAATTCTAATCTCAAGCCATTAGTCAATCTTAATGGTAGCCCTCAGAATTTAAGTGTAAGCGAATCTCAAGATACATTTCGCTACACTCTTGGCGCAGGAGACAATATCAAAATCGAAGTTTTTAACGTACCAGAACTTTCAGGGACTCAAACGATCGCACCTGATGGAACGATCAATATTTCCTTAATTGGTGCTGTCAAGCTAGAAGGACTAGGTCTAGATGAAGCAAATGCTTTACTGCGAGAAAAACTAAACCCATTTTTAGTACGGAATATTGTCAATATCTCTTTAATTTCTCCTCGCCCATTGAATATTGCGATCGTCGGCGAAGTTAATCGACCAGGTCCACGTTTTTTAACTTATGTAGGAACAACGGGATTAGGTAGTAATGCGGCAACATTAACAAGAGCATTGGAATCAGCAGCAGGGATAACCTCAAGGGCTGATATCAGTAATATTCAAATTTCACGTCGTGATGGCACTCTCGGTCGCCGCATCATTAAGGTTAACCTCCAAAACCTGTTAGAAAAGGGCGATATTAGTCAGGATGTTCGCATTCTTGATGGAGATTCAATTCTTGTACCACCACTATCTCAAGCAAGTGCATCCCAACCCCGCACCGTCAGCAATTCAACTTTTTCCCCTGACACTTTTACTATTCAGGTAGCGATCGTTGGTGAGGTTAATCGTGTAGGTCCACAGACCTTAGTTTATTCAAGGAATGGTGTTGTTCCCACTGGACTAACAGGTGCAACTACTGCGGCTGGAACGGCATCGGGTGGGGGGCCAGTTACTCTAAGCCGAGCCTTGCAGTCAGCAAATGGAGTAACTGAAATTGCTGATATTCGCAATGTCCAGATTTCACGCTTAAATGATAAGGGACAGCGCACAATTGTTAAAGCGAATTTGCTTGATTTAATTACTAAAGCTGATCTAAGTCAAGATATCACTCTTACAGATGGTGACTTGATTACTGTCCCTCGTCTAGAGAAAACAAATCCTACTGAGTATCTACAAGTTGCTAAAGCTACTTTTTCTCCTACAGTAATTACTGTACAAGTAGTAGGCGAAGCTGTTCGGCCAGGAGCAATCCAAATGAGACCGAATAGTGCATTTACCGAAGCAATTTCTTTTGCGGGTGGACTAACCAATGATGCTGATTGGCGAGCGGTTGAGCTTTATCGAGTCAATCCCGATGGCTCGATTATGCGGCGCAATTTAGTTGCTGATTTGAATCTTCCTTTAAGTGAAGAATCTAATCCAGGACTACGCGATCGCGATGTAATTGTAGTACGACCATCCTTTGGTTCAAGTATTCTCAATTCAGCTACTAAATTCCTTGGAAATATCGTTACGCCTTTCTCTTTAGTTAACAATCTTTTTAGATAATGAGCATGAAAATCATAGTTACAGGCGGCGCTGGCTTCATTGGATCGCATCTAGTCGATCGCTTGATGGAATCTGGACATGAAGTTATCTGTATTGATAACCTTTACACAGGACGAATATCTAATAATGCTCGATGGAGCAATCACCCTAATTTTCAATTCATTAAGCATGATATTGTCGATTCGATCATGATTGACAATATCGATCAAATTTATCACCTTGCTTGTCCAGCTTCGCCTGTACATTATCAGTCCGACCCTATTAAAACCGCTAAAACTAACTTCTTAGGAACCCTAAATATGTTGGAGTTGGCGAAGCATTCCCAAGCCAGAATCTTGCTAGCATCGACCTCGGAAGTTTACGGCGATCCTTTAATTCATCCCCAAGTCGAAAGCTACTGGGGTAACGTCAATTGCAATGGTATTCGCAGCTGCTATGACGAAGGTAAACGCATTGCCGAGACTATTACTTTTGATTATCATCGTCAGGCTGGTGTTGAGGTGCGAGTTGCGCGGATTTTCAATACCCATGGGGAGCGAATGCTAGAGAACGATGGGCGTGTCGTTAGTAATTTTGTGGTTCAGGCTCTTAAAAGGATTCCCCTCACTATTTATGGAGATGGCTCGCAAACGCGCAGCTTTTGCTATGTATCAGATCTTGTAGAAGGATTGATGCGTTTAATGAATGGAAGTTATATTGGTCCCGTAAATTTGGGGAATCCTGGGGAATATACAATTCTGCAATTGGCTCAAACCATTCAAAACATGGTCGATCCCACCACAGAACTAATCTTCAAACCTTTACCACAAGACGATCCCCAACGTCGCCAACCTGATATTTCGCAAGCTAAATTGCATTTAGGTTGGGAGCCAACTGTTCAGTTAAAAGAGGGGCTCTCGAAGACGATCGCATATTTCCGCGATCACATCTCAGCTGAATAGGAAGCGTCATCTACTCAGCATTACATCAAAATACTTCAGATAGGTAATAGAACATGCGTGTTTGTGTAATTGGAACTGGTTATGTGGGTTTGGTCACAGGTGCTTGTCTGGCTTACATTGGTCATGACGTGATCTGTGTCGATAATAATGAGGAAAAAGTCAAGCTGATGAAGTCAGGGCAATCGCCAATTCATGAGCCAGGATTGCCAGAAGTTATAGCCGAGTCAATCCGTAAAGGAAAGATCGAATTTACGACAGATATTGCGGCTGGTGTGAAGCATGGTGAGATTCTCTTCATCGCTGTAGGTACACCATCTCTAGCTGATGGGCGCAGCGATATGCGCTATGTAGAGGCGGTTGCACGGAGCATTGGCGAAAGTCTTACGGAAGGATACCGTGTGATCGTCAATAAGTCTACAGTGCCGATTGGGTCTGGCGACTGGGTACGCATGATTGTACTAGATGGGATGGCAGGCAAAAGTAATATCGATCAGATTCAGTTTGATGTGGTCAGTAATCCAGAATTTCTGCGCGAAGGTGTAGCTGTTTTCGATACATTTAATCCCGATCGCATTGTGGTTGGCAGTGGCAGCGATCGTGCTCTTAAGCTAATGCAAGAGCTGTATACCCCAATTATTGATCGCTCTTTTTCTGAAGACAAAACTCTTCCTCCAGTGCCAGTAGTAATTACTGATTTGAACTCAGCCGAAATGATTAAGTATGCGGCAAATGCATTTCTTGCTACCAAGATCAGCTTTGTTAATGAAGTTGCAAACATTTGCGATCGCGTTGGTGCTGATGTTAGAGAAGTTGCCAAGGGAATTGGTTTAGATTCACGTATTGGCTCGAAATTCTTGCAAGCGGGGATTGGCTGGGGCGGATCATGTTTTGGGAAAGATGTCTCGGCTCTGATCTATACAGCTGAGGATTATGGCTATTCTACAGAGATTTTGAAAGCTTGTGTGAAAGTGAATGAATTGCAGCGGACTCTAGTAGTTGAGAAGCTTCAGCAAGCTTTGAAAATCCTGAAGGGGAAAACAATTGGTTTATTGGGAATGACCTTTAAACCAGACACTGATGATATGCGTGATGCACCTGCATTGACCTTGATCGATCAGCTCAATCGTTTGGGAGCAAGAGTTAAAGCCTATGATCCTCTAGTTTCTCAATCAGGACTACGTCAAGGTTTCACGAATGTGATTGTGGAAACCGATCTAGAGCGCTTAGCAGATGGTTGCGATGCGGTGGTATTGGTGACAGATTGGCAGGAGTTTTTAGCGATCGACTATGCCAAGATGCTGACTTTGATGGCTCATCCTGTAATTATCGATGCACGGAACTTCCTCGATGGCAAAGCCCTCAAGGCTCTTGGATATCAATATATTGGTATTGGACGCTAACTTACAGCGCTTCGCGCTCAAACCCAAATCAAGAAACTTTTTGAAAGTGTTGCTTCGCAACACTTTCAAAAAGTTTCTTGTAGTCTGATCAAAAAGGGAAAGACAGCACGTGAAGCGCTGTCTTTCCCTTTTTGGTATCTTTTGATTCTGAGCCATGATGTGGATGGGTATATAATTAATTATAACCATACATAAATGGTGGATATTCATGGCAAAAAAAGATAATAGCAATGGTAAAGTCTCCCAAGACCATCTGCTGATGGAAGCACCGAAAGCTAAGAAGATTAGTAAGAAGAAGTCTAAATCTGATGATTTGCATGAGAAATCATCAAAACAGATTGAAATGGAATCACCAAAAGACAAAAAAGTTGGTAAAGACAAGCCTAAATCTGACGGGTTACTAGGTAAGCTATCGAAGACAGTTTATGAGAAAGAACTGAACCGCCTACACATTGAGCTGGTAAAACTACAAGAGTGGGTAAAACATAAAAAGCTAAAGGTAGTCGTTCTATTTGAAGGACGGGATGCAGCAGGTAAGGGCGGTACAATCAAAAGAATTACTGAGTGCTTGAATCCTCGTGTTTGCAAAGTTATCGCCTTGGGAACACCTTCCGATCGCGAAAAAACTCAGTGGTATTTTCAGCGCTACGCTGCGCATTTACCTGCGTCTGGTGAAGTTGTCCTGTTCGATCGCAGTTGGTACAACCGCGCTGGCGTAGAGCGGGTAATGAATTTTTGCACCCACGAAGAGTATGTTGAGTTCTTGCGTTCCTGTCCAGAATTTGAGTGTATGCTTCAACGAGCAGGAATCATCTTGATTAAGTATTGGTTTTCTGTGAGTGATGAAGAACAAGAAAAGAGATTTCAAGAGCGTATTAAGAATCCCCTCAAGCGTTGGAAGATCAGTCCGATGGATTTGGAGGCAAGAGCTAAATGGGTAGAATATTCTAAGGCGAAGGATGACATGTTCAATGCCACAGATATCAAGCAATCTCCTTGGTATGTAGTCAGTTCTGATGACAAGGGGCGAGCGCATATTAACTGTATTTCTCATCTGTTGAGTCAAGTTCCCTATGAGGATTTAACCCCTGTGAAGATTGAGCTTCCTCCTCGCCAACATGAAATGGATTATGTAAGACCACCAATGCGACTTCAAAATTTTGTACCGAGTATCTCTCTTTCTAAAAACACAGATACTCCCTTGCCAGTTAAGGAATAGTGG
>JANNDZ010000862.1:0-2424 GCA_031378395.1 Pseudanabaena sp. OTE_75_metabat_487_sub | reverse complement strand
AAGCTCGCGATCGCGCAATGATTGTTGTCCAATCATCCTCGGCGATCGCTTCTGGTGAAAATAAATGGCTAGAAATACCAACAGCTATTGCGCCAGCCGCCAAAAAATCATCGGCATTTTGAATCGTAATCCCGCCCGTGGGAATTAAGGGAATATCTCGTAAGATTGGCTGTAAACACTTCAAATAATCAATCCCACCAACCACCTTAATCGGAAAGACTTTAACGGCTGCTGCTCCAGCTTGCCATGCGGCAATTATTTCAGTCGGTGTCAGCGCCCCTGCAATTACAGGAATATTGTGCTCGACACCTTTAGCAATTAGCTCAGGATTTGTATGGGGTGTAAATAGGAAGCTGCAACCGCAGGCGATCGCCTTTTCGGCGCTATCTAAATCTAAAACTGTGCCTGTCCCGATTTTGCAATCAGGTAATTCCTGTTGCAGTTTGGGTATCAGTGACTCAGCGCGATCAGTATTCCATGCAATTTCGATGAGCTTAATTCCACCTGCGGCGGCGGCAAGTGCCATTTCTCTTGCAGTCACAATGTTATCAGCACGAATAACGGCGATAATGCGATGCTGTTGCAACAAACTGAGCCAAGGGTTCACAGGTTTTTTTGCAAAAATTTGCATTTGCGATCGACTGCCACAGATCATTGCACAAAGCTTTGTTTTTGCAAACCCAATAGGCGATTAGAATCGGCGCTTATTGGGTTTGCAAAAGTCTATAAAAGTTGACATGCACTGTCAGGCAGTAGTGATTCATAATATGTTTTGGATAACAACTTTATAGAGAATATCTATGGCTTTGAATGTTGGCGATCTCGCCCCAGATTTTAGCGCTGCCGATACAAACGGCAACATCGTGACCCTCTCTAGTCTTAAGGGTAAGCGTGTAGTTCTATATTTCTATCCTCGCGATAACACACCTGGATGCACCAAAGAAGCTTGCGGCTTTCGCGACAATTATGCTCAGTTTCAAGCCAAGAATACGCTGATTTTTGGTGTTAGTACCGATGATGCTAAGTCTCATCAAAAATTTACCGAAAAGTTTGATTTACCCTTCCCATTACTCTGCGATGTTGATGCTCAAGTTGCTACAGCCTACGAGAGCTATGGCAAAAAACAAATGATGGGTAAGGAATACATGGGTATCTTTCGTAATACCTTTGTGATTGACGCAGAAGGTAAAATCGAGAAAATTTATCTCGCGGTCAAAGCCGAACTACATCCCGCCGAAGTTCTCGGAGACATCTAAGTAATACCAAATCACAAAATGGCTTAGCCATTTTGTGATTTTAAAACCCTTACAGGGTTTGCTTTTTAATTCGCAGAAGTGTCGGCACACTTTTGTGAATTGGTATAAAGAGAAGGCGCTTTGCGCCTCCTCTTTACTTGATGTGAATAAGTGCTGTAATGATTTCTGAGGAGTAAACATTGAATCCAAGCACAATCAAGACTGTAAACTCAAATAAATTGACTAATTGGGTAATTCGCGGTCGCAAATTTATTTGGGGCGATCGCACTTATCTCATGGGTGTTTTGAATCTTACCCCTGATAGCTTTAGCGATGGCGGTCAATTTAACTCAAGGGATACAGCACTTGAGCAAGTCGCGCAAATGTTGCCTTATATCGACATACTTGATATTGGCGGCGAATCAACAAGACCCAACGCTCAGCCAGTAAGCGCCTCTGAAGAGTGCGATCGCATCTTACCGATTATTCAGGCTGTGCGCGAAACCTATCCCAACTTGCCAATTTCTGTTGATACCGTCAAAGCAACTGTCGCCAAAGCTGCGATCGCCGCAGGTGCGGATATGCTTAACGATGTTTCCTCAGGGAGATTTGATCCTGAAATGCTTCCTCTGGCGGGAAAGTTGCAAGTACCAATTTTTTTAATGCATATGCAAGGTGAGCCACGCACCATGCAAGAAAATCCTCAGTATCGCGATGTAGTAAAGGATGTTAAGCAATTCCTCTCCGATGCAATTTTGGTAGCCAAAGCTTGCGGTATTCCTAAACATTTAATTGCCATTGATCCAGGGATCGGCTTTGGTAAGACTCTTGACCATAATCTTAAAATTTTAAAAAATATACAGAGCTTTAAGGAGATCAGCGCACCTCTATTACTGGGTGTATCTCGTAAAAGTTTTATAGGTAAAATATGCGATCGCCCTGATCCTCGCGATCGCCTATATGGAACGATTGCAGCCTGTAGCGCATGTATTGCAGGTGGCGCAGATATCTTGCGAGTACATGATCCCAAAGAAATATTTGATGCTTGTCGCATTAGTGACTCAATATTTCGATCGCTATAGTGGTTTTTATTTTATCTGATGCAAAAAAAACTCAAAAGCCTTGCTGGAATTGTTTTTTGTTTTCAAATGAGTCAGTAGGTGAGCATAATAAATTCCACATCCATAAG
>JANNDZ010000941.1:0-10041 GCA_031378395.1 Pseudanabaena sp. OTE_75_metabat_487_sub | reverse complement strand
GTGAGTAGGTACTTAAAGTGGCGATGGACTGCCAATAGAGATTTCTTTGGCTCTAGGATATTCACTTAGTAGCTTTTGGAAAAGATTAAAATTGAAACTGCGAGGATCGATACGAGAGCCTGAGCGATCGACAATTCTATGAGTAGTAATTCGTTCTAAAGGCACATCAGTTTTTGCGACTAACCATGCTAGAGATTGATATTGAGCTTCTGTATATCCACTATGGGTATAACCATCATGCATTCCATCCGCAGGCGTTTCCAAGGACACATGATAAGCAAAGTTATTTACAGAACTCGGATATCGAGGATTAGTCTGTACTGCTTCTTTTCCCAATGAATTTACAAAAATAGAATTTCCTGCACCAAAGGCTCTTTTATCTGGTGGTACGAAGTAAATAATTGTGCCTTCTAAAGCAATTAATGTGTGATAACTAGCTTGGTTATCCTCGTCAGTATGGAATTCCTGAAAAAAATTAATGACGCTATCAGCAGAGCCAACCGTTTCATGAAGAACAATAATCGGTGGATTATTAGCGGCTTTACCTGATAGATCTTTGAGATATCGTTCGCCGTAGTTAGATGCTGCTGCCAAAGCAATCACTTCTTTTGGTGTATAGGTAATTCCTTTCTGAGAAGACGTAGGATTACTAGTAGATGCAGGTAAGGGTTTCCGAAATCGCTCTAAAGTAATAGGAGTGGAAGTTAGTGCGGCGGGTAATGACGGCTCAGGTGGATTCGCTGGTGGTTGATTTTCACAACCTTTCACTGGTGCAAACTGATTGATCTCTGGAGAAAAGCTTATGTTTTGAGTAATTCTTGGCGTAGTCTTTTGAGAGATACTTGCGCGAGTTTTCGTAAAATTAGTATCAGCGATTATCTTAGTTTTAGCTGGTTCTGCTAAGAAGATAAATATCACCAATGTCAGAAAGAAGAAGGCGATCGCTACTAATCGTTTAACTTGCATACTAGGCTAATGATAACTTTGGGGAGGCGATACAAAAAATTATAAGCGGAGATTTATAACAGCACTTTTTATTAAATAAACCACAATATTTCTTTTTAAAGTGTTGCGAAGTAACACTTTCATAATTAGAGTTGCTGATTATGCAGATAGACATAGCCAAATAATGGCTCTCATACGTTAGTTTTGGGGTTTACAATAAGTTGAGTTCAAATAAATCAAATATAGTTTAAATAATTAGTTCTATGGAAATATTGTCAGTGCCGACAGAGGTTTGTACTCTTTATCCTGAAAGCACTTTGGGCAAAATATACCTAGATTGGATTCCCCAGCCTGGTGATCATATTGATTTAGAAGGTAAAACCTACACGATTTTAGAACGCCGCCATCGATATCAATTTCGTAGGGGTAAATATAACTTATTTAGAGTTTTAGTCTATGTACAGCCTGCACCAGAAAATTTGGAGAGAAGTCTGAGTAATGGACGTTGGGTAATTGGAGATAGTAATTGTCGATATAATGCTGGTTCAGAAATGATTCGCTGTGCTGTAAATCCTAACGGCCCATGTCAAGGTTGTCGCTTTTGGGAAGCATAAAAAAAGAGGTTGCTTTGCAACCTCTTTTAGAAGCAAAAAAACAGAGGCAACGCGAAGCGTTGCCTCTGTTTTTTTGCTTATTAGAATTGAACGCCTACACCTGCTTGAAGCGAAGTGCCTGCTGAGCCATTACTCTGACCATTAAATGGAATTACAGCATTGCCGTAAAGTAGAACGCGCTTGTTAACGCTAACTTCTACACCAGGTTGCAAAGCAAAAGCAGTTTGATCGCCTGTTAAGCTGCTATTCCCACCAACTTTAAACGATGCACCAGCCCCAAGATAAACATTGGCGCGATCGCCTACGGGTAAATCATAGGAAATAGTAGGAACAACTGAAGTACCACCATTACCAAAGAGAACAGAACTTCTAGCAGAAATTGGCACTCCATCAAATTTATAGCGACCTGCTAAGTTTGCGCCAACTACAGAAGGATTTGTGGCAAAGCTTTGGAGTGAGATTCCAGCGCCCACATAGCTGCCAGGTAATGTTACTTCTTCGGCTGAAGCGATCGCACTAAAAGAGGTAAGAACAGAAGTAGCGATCGCAATACCGAGAGAGATTTTTGTAAGAGATTTCATGAGCTTGATTTCCTGCATTGTTTTGCTGTGTGAGATGACTCTTTTGACTGGAGAGAATTAGCATTGTTCCCATGGTTCCTTGTGTCCTAAAAACTCCTAAAACCTTCTCTGTGTCTGGGTTATGGCTTCTTAAGGTGGGTTCTATCTCTAGACAATCATGCTAATGGGTGACCCATTTCAAAGCAAATTTGCAACAAAAAAGAGAAGTGGAGATTATTTCCACTTCTCTTTTATTGATGAGAGGCGGTGCTTTGCACCGCCTCTCATGTGTTGTTTTTTAATAACTTCCTGCGATCGCAATTTCACGTAGTTGCAAATCACAGCTACGCCAAACTTGACCGTCAAGAGCTGTTTGCTCGATCAGACTAGCAAGGCGCAAGGTCTTTAGGGCTTGATCGCCGCCGACCGATGGTTGCTGCGTATCGCGGACACAATTCACAAAATGCTCCAGCTCAGCATGAAGCGGCTCGATATTGCTGGTATGAACTTTTTCGATAAAGCCATCTTGGCGATAGAGAACCTGACCATAATCAGTAGTCCAGTTAGCCGTAGTTTGACGATAAATCAAAATTTCGTTATTGAGAAAATCAGACTCAGTCAGTGAATTTGTGCAATGAGCCGTAATTTTACGTTTCTTGCGATGTGTCACCTTGCTAGATGTAAGAGTTGCAATTACACCATTTTCAAAACCAATAGTTGCAGTCACATAGTCAAGGTACTCAGACTCAGGAGATACACGATTACCATGAGCAGAAACACGCACGATTGGCGAAGCAACTAACTCCAGAATGATGTCAATGTCGTGAATCATTAGATCAAATACGACCGATACATCATTAGCCCTTTGCGAATAGGGACTCATGCGATCGGCTTCGATCGCCAAAATTGTCTCATGCTTTAAAACTTTGCTCAGCTCTTGGAATGCAGGATTAAACCTTTCGATATGCCCGACTTGGAGAATTCGATTGTGGTCAGAGGCAGTTTTAACTAGGGATTCAGCTTCTTCAATTGTGGCAGCGATCGGCTTTTCGATGAGGACATGAACTCCCGCTTTGAGGCAAGTTGTGCCGACATCATAATGTAACCTTGTGGGCACTGCGATACAAACGGCATCGACCAGTGGCAAAAGGTCATGGTAATCCTCAAAAAAGAGCACACGATGTTTGCTAGCAGTATCACGTCCACGTTCTACGCTTACGTCAGAAACGCCAATTAGTTCTGCATCCTTGAGCAAGCTGAGCACCCTTGCATGATGCTGCCCCATATTACCGATACCTATAACACCAACCCTGATGGGATCGTGGAAATTACGATTGGGGCTCATATTCCTCACAGCTTAGTAAACGCGCTCAGTTTGTCCAAAATCGTAACATGGATGCATAACGCTTTGCGCGTTGGCTAAAATCAAATGGTTTTTAAAAGCCTTGCTTTGCAAGGCTTTTAAAAACTTTACAGCAATTACCGATCAAAAGAACCGCAAGAGATTTTTTGAAAGTGTTGCGAAGCAACACTTTCAAAAAATCTCTTGGTTTGGGTTTGAGCGCAAATCGCTGTAAAAGAGCGATCAACCTGTATTTCTCATACCTGCGGCGATGCCGTTGATGGTGAGTAATGCACCGCGTAATAGTTCGTTCTTGGAGTAACGCGATCGCAGATCGACGGTATCAGGACGATGTTGACGTAAGCGCTTGAGCAAAGATGCTTGGATAAAACCAAGCGGGACGATCGAGCCATTACGCAACTGTACAGACCGTTGCAGATCGCGATCGCTATCAAGAAATTGCTTTTGTCCTGTAATTGCTTGGATTACCTTGCGAGTGCGTTGATACTCCTCATGTATTTCCGCAAATATATCTACAAATGCTTCTTCATAGCCTTCTTTGGTAAGCTCACGCATATAGTGGTGCGCGATCTGCAAATCAGTTTTAGCAAGCGTCATCTCGACTCGCGAGATTGCGGTTTTAAAGAATGGCCATTTGCTATAAAAATATTGCAACAGCGATAAATGACCTTCAGGATTTTGTTGGAGGAACTCCTCAAGGGCAGCTCCGATGCCATACCAAGATGGCAGTAAAAATCGGCTCTGTGTCCAACTAAACACCCAAGGAATCGCTCTTAAGCTGCCTAAGTCTCTCTTGCCAGCCCGTCTTGCAGGACGTGAGCTAATCTGGAGCTGGCTGATTTCTTCGATCGGTGTAACCTGATGAAAGAATTCGACGAGATTAGGTTGCTCATAAATAAGATGGCGATAAACTTGGCGCGATCGCACCGAAATCCCTTCCATCGTATCTAGCCAGCAGTCGAGAGTATCAGTACTGCTAGGTAAGAGAGCCGCTTGGATGACCGCCGCTGCGATCGTCTCCAGATTGTAAAGCGCGATTTCAGGTAAAGAATATTTTGATGCAAGTACTTCACCTTGCTCGGTGATCTTGATCCGTCCTTCGATACTGCGTCCTGGTTGAGCCAAGATCGCTTCATAGGTTGGCCCGCCACCTCGTCCGACCGATCCACCGCGTCCATGAAACATGCGGAGATCGACTTGATATTTTTGACAAACTTCTTGGAGCGCACGTTGCGCCTTATAAATCTCCCAATTGCTGCTTAAAAATCCTGAATCTTTGTTGCTATCAGAGTACCCTAGCATTACCTCCTGCAAATGGTCATGGCATTCCAGATAAGCACGGTAAAGCGGCAGCTCAAATAACTCAGTCATAATTGGCGGGGCGCTGCGTAAATCTTCGACAGTCTCAAACAAAGGTGCAATGCTGAGCGAACCCATACCCGTTGCAGGATCGTAAAGCCCGGCCTCTTTAGCCAGCAATAACACTTCGAGAATATCGCTGACACTACGGTTCATACTGATCACGTAGTTGTTGCAAATGGCGACTGAAAATTCTTGTTGGACTTTGGCAACCATCCGAAATGTCTCAATAATCTCGTTGGTTTTGGCGCTAAAGTTTAGCTTGGCAGGAATCATCGGGCGACGAGTTTTTAGCTCTTGGGTTAACCATGCCACCTTTTCGACTTCAGTGAGGTCGTCATAGGGCTTGTCGAGAAGCTGGAGTGCGTCGGCAATTTCTGTGATTGTATTGCTATGTTGGGTACTCTCTTGTCGAATATCAAGGTGAGCAAGATGAAACCCATAAACATCAACTTGCCGAATCAGGTTTTCAAGGGGCTTAGGATTGAGTTTTGTTTCGACCAAACTTGCTTGAACTAGTTTTAACTCCCCTAAAAATTCCGAAACATGATTATAGATCTGATGTTCTTGACCTTTGGTAGATAGCTCCATTTCTGAGGCTTGCCAACCGCTATGGCGCAACTTTTGGCTGCGATCGCGTGTACGGACGAGACGCTCGCGCACATAGGCTAGCTTGAGGCGATAAGGCTCTTGACGGAATTTGAGTGAATATTTTTCGTAAATTTCAGGCAAATAAATTTGATCGTCCCCAAGGGAGTCGAGCAATTCTTGGGATACATCACTGAGACTTTGCGATAGCGATAGTAGGCGACTTAGTCGCTCAACAGATTTAATGTATTTGTTAAGGACGAGATTTCTTTGGTAGCAGGCGGTTTGCCATGTTACTTCAGGCGTGACATAGGGGTTGCCGTCGCGATCGCTACCTACCCATGAGCCAAAATTACAGAAGCTGTAGCGCGGTAGTGTTAACTTAGGGAAAGTGGTCGAAATAGCTGAAGCAATGCGATCGTAAAGTACGGGGATCGCATCAAATAAGACTTCTTCAAAATAATGCAATGTATAGTCAGCTTCGTCTAAAACTGTGGGTTTGATTTGATTTAACTCATCAGTGCGCCACCAAAGTCTGATTTCTTCAGCTATCTGCTCTTGTAGTGCTGCTGCTTCCCAGCTCAGGGCGATCGCCTGTGGTGCGATTTCATCACCCTTAACCCCGATCAGTCGATCCAGTTCTTTGAGCATCTTCGCGATCGTACGTTGCTTCTCCCGAATCGTATGCCGCACAATTTCGGTAGGGTGAGCGGTAAATACGAGACTGATATCAAGATTATTTAGGACTTTCTGGATTTGTCTTGGTGGCACATTTAGCTTTTTGAGTTCAGGAAAGAGCCAACGAAATGTCCCTACAGGGTATTCGGCTTCGCTATTGATCGGGCTGATCCGATGGATGCTAGTTTGCTCTTGCTCATGATCTTGCTCAACAATATTAATTAGTTGAAAAAATAAGGCAAAGGCTCGAGCTGCTGTAGTTGCTTGTTGTAGATCAAGGCTTTCGACCACTTTTAAGACTTCTTGAGCAGGATATTCAGGTGCTTGTCCTTCTGGCGAACACATGGCTCGTAGTTGTCGTAATAAATCTACTAATTCTTGACCGCTTTCTCTCAATAGGACTGATTCCCACAGATCCTCTACGAGTTTGAGACGATATCGTAGACGGGAATTGGCGGCACGCAGATCGCTCTCTAAATTAACTATCTGTACTAATGACGCTGACAGTGCTGCTGGGGAACTCATCCAACTTTCTCCAAAATTTTCTTTCTAATCCAAAATTCTCCCACTTTAAGACTCATTCTTCTGTTGCTCAAATAGCAATTAACAACTGTTGTAGTTACAGAATTTGGAACCTTAAGCAGGAAGCAAGCGTAAAATCTCTACTCTTTTCTATACCATACCAGCCTAACTGTTTGTTATTTGCAACCTTTTTAGTGGAGACATGCGCTTTTTTGCTGCCCAGTTGTTGACTATATCGCGAATCTCCAATTAGCAAGAACAAAAAGAGAGTTACGGCACGAAACATCGAAATCCCCTTTTTGTTCTTACTTTTGCTCCAACCTGAATCGAGATCTCTATAGTTAAAAATATCTGTGATTTTGCAATATTTCTTTACAAAATATTGATAATAGAAATAAGAACTATAAAAATACTTTAAAAAGTAACTTAACTAATGTTTGATGTGCTGATTGTCGGTGCGGGAATGGTGGGTGCGAGTTTAGCCTGTGCATTAGGTGACAAGAATTGCTCGGCAAACCGCAATCTTAAGGTGGGAATTATTGAAGGTAATGGTAATTTCTTGCGTGGAGAATTTACGGCTGATGGTCGCGCTAGTGCGATCGCCTACGGTTCAACCCAGATTTGGCAAAATATTGGTGTTTGGGGTGGAATGCAACAACGAGGAGTAACCCCGATGCATACTATCCAAATCTCAGAAGGGGATTTGCCCTATCAAGTGCAGTTGTGCCGTGAGGATATGGGGCAAGAAGCATTAGGTTATATTGTCGAAAATGCTGTGACTTTGGCTTCGCTATGGGAATTTGCTAAAGAATGCCAAAATTTAGAATTAATTTGTCCTGCCAAAATCTTAGATATCGAGCATGTCAGCGATCGCGATGTAATGCGCGTCAAAATTAGTTCAGAAATTGGCGAACAATATTTGGAAACCAAATTATTAGTTGGTGCAGATGGTGGGCGATCGCAAGTGCGTCAAATGGCAAAGATTGAAATCTCGGAGCGTCAGTACGAGCAAACCTGCATTGTCACTACGGTTAAGTCAGAAAATTCCCATCAAAATTTTGCCTATGAGCGTTTTCAAGCCAGTGGACCCTTTGCAATTTTGCCATTGGGTAGCGATCGCGCTTGCATTGTTTGGACAGCGACCAAAGAAGAAACCCCGATTTTATTAGCCCTTGATGAAGCAACATTTTTACAAGAGCTGGCAAAACGTTTTGGTGCACCACTCATCCAAAAGCTGGGAAAGATCACGGTTGAATCGCGAACTCGGACTAACTATGTTCCTCGATGGATGCATAGCCAAACATATATTCAGCCTCGCATAGCCATAATTGGTGATGCTGCCCATACTACTCACCCGATCGCAGGTCAGGGGATGAATCTCGGTATTCGTGATGTTAATGCCTTAGCTAATGTTTTGAAAGCTGCCTATCAAAATCATGAGGATTTGGGGGCGATCGCAGTTTTAAAACGCTATCAATCAAAACGCAAATGGGATAACTTAGGCGTGATTTGGCTGACTGATATCTCTAATCGCCTTTTTTCTAACCATAATTGGTTCTTCAAAGTATTGCGTCGCTTTGGTTTGCTTCTACTGCAAATCTCTCCGCTCAAGCGCATCTTGATGTACTTTATGATGGGCTTACATCAGATTTGAGAATATGGCGATCGCAGCAAATTTACTCACTCAATTAAAACCGCAATTAATTACCCCTGATAATTTTCAGCCCTACGGTCAGGTAATTTTTGCAACTGACGATAGTAAGCAGTTTGATCTGGAAGATGCTCAGCTATCTTTGTTAGGGATTCCCCGCTTTTATATCATGCGCTTAAGCAAGGTTGGCATCAAATTTCATAGTTTTGCCCGTCATCAACAATGCACTCAATGTCTTGGCTCCCTTGCTGGCAAAGAATGGTTTTTGGCAGTTGCGCCATCGTCGTCATCAGAGCAAATTAATTTAGAGCAAATCGCTGCTTTTCGGATTTCAGGTAATTGTTTTGTCAAATTAAATTTAGGCACTTGGCACGCGGGTCCTCTTTTTGAGGATGAATTTATTGATTTTTACAATTTGGAATTGCATGACACCAATATCAACGATTATGAAGTTTGCAATTTACGAAAACTTTATAACTTGAATTTTGAGTTAACTGTAGTAAAGTAAAATCCAGAAAGTTGGAGAGTTGATTTGCCCTCTCTTCAATTCCGATTACCTCAGTCCCCATGTACCCGTGAAACTCTTTCAGATTTTTCAGGTCTTCCCATTTTTTGATCGCACTGTAGATAAATGGGCAACAGAAGCCCGCCTCTTGCGATGGCTGACTTTTTTGTGGTTATTTGCAGGGCTAGCGGTTCTTTTTTCCGCATCTTATCCTGTTGCCGATGCTGCCTTTAAAGATGGCACGCTTTATTTCAAATATCAATTAGCGTGGGCGGTGATTGGTTTATTGCTCTTTAATGCGATCGTGCATTTGCCATTAAAGTTCATGCTCAAAATCAGCCCAATCTTTTTGTTTATTATTCTGGCGATGCTCTATGCAACTCATATTCCAGGGTTAGGGACAACGCGCAATGCTGCAACCAGATGGCTATCGGTGGGTTCGAGTTCATTTTTATTGCAGCCATCAGAGCTAATTAAGCCCTTTCTAATTTTGCAAGCAGCCCAACTTTTTGGTAACTGGAATCGCACGCCTTGGAAAGCAAGGATTGGATGGCTGTTGGTGTTTTTGTTTGTGCTGGGCGGCATTTTGATGCAGCCTAGCTTGAGTGTGACCGCACTTTGTGGCATTACATTGTGGCTGATCGCCTTGGGGGCAGGATTACCAAGCCTTCAGCTTCTTGGAACAGCAGCTTTAGGTACATGCGTTGCCGTGGCTAGTGTCACTTTTCGGGAATATCAACGCAGGCGGATTATGTCATTTCTCGATCCTTGGCAAGATCAGGCGGGCGATGGCTATCAATTGGTGCAAAGTTTGATGGCGATCGGCTCTGGTAGTTTATGGGGGACTGGGTTTGGTTTATCGCAGCAAAAGCTATTTTTGCCGATTCAATATACTGATTTTATTTTTGCGATTTTTGCTGAAGAATTTGGCTTGTTTGGTGGCATTTGTTTGCTAGTACTAGTGATTATTTATGGCACGATTGGGCTGTCCGTGACATATAAGTGTAAAGATCCTGTGGTTCGATTGATTGCTCTTGGTTCTACATCATTAATTGTGGTGCAAGCAATTTTGAATGTGGGTGTGGCTACAGGTGTTTTGCCGACAACGGGTTTACCATTTCCTTTTTTGAGCTATGGTGGTAGCTCGACGATATCTTGTTTATTTATCGCTGGGCTGCTGATTCGTGCGGCAAGAGAAATGTCGGCGGCAGATGTGATCCCCTTCCCTAAAGGCAAAAGCGATCGCAATGATCTCA
>JANNDZ010000817.1:0-15787 GCA_031378395.1 Pseudanabaena sp. OTE_75_metabat_487_sub | reverse complement strand
CAACTTTGATAGATGCAGAACTAAATCAAACTCGCAGAACTAAGAAATTCCCCAAAAAAGCTTCTAAAAATGCTATCAGTATGCGTCAATGTCAAAACTGCTTTTATGAGGAGCCAGTTTATCCCTTTATTCCTAAATCCGTTAGTTATGCTAGCAGTTCAGATTATTCCAGTTCTAGTGATAGTTACAGTAGTAGTTCTAGTAGCTATGATTCCTATGATTATGGAAGTTCTTCCTCTAGCAGTGACTTTGGCGGCGGCAGTAGCGATGGTGGCGGTGCTGGCGGCGATTGGTAATTATGCGGTAAGGCGGTGCTTAATATAAATGGAAATGCTGCTAATACAAAGCAAAGGTGTCAACCAATCGCCCCACATTACATATAGAGTTTTTGCGTCTCTTAAATAAACCGTTTCCATATGCGTTTCATAGGTATTCACGTCTGATAGCCAAATCGTCCGCCCATTCGGGTCAACAAAGCCAGAATAGCCAGTATTAGTAGCTCTAACTGCCCAGCGATCGCTTTCAATTGCTCTTGCCACATCTTGAGCATGGTGTTGCGCCGACATATAGGAAGCAAAGTGGGAATTATTTGAAGCCGATAAAATTAACCTACCACCTGCGGCAGTTTGAAAACGGAATGTCGCAGGATACGCGGATTCATAGCAAATCCCCACGATGAAACGTCCCCAAGGCGTATCAACGAGTTGTTCGCTCGAACCCGCATCGACTTCGCCTCTGAGCGGCGATAAGCGTTTAATCAGACTTCCTAAAATTGGCTTAAAGGGAATATATTCTCCTACTGGTACAAGCCGCACTTTGTCATATTGACCGAGAATCTTATCTGAGCCATCAATTAAAAATAGACTATTAGTATAATTATTTGGATCTTCGGCATTGGGATTACGAGTTGTGCCAAAACCTCCCAGCCAGACTGGAACGCGATATTTCTTCACAGCGAGATCAAACGGTTCGCGACGGGCATCATAATTTGGATAGAGAAAAGAAATTGCGGTTTCAGGAGTGACGATCATCTCTGCTCCTGACTGAGCTAGCTTTTCATAACCCTTGGTGTAATTATTCACTGCAATTTCCCACCCATTAGGTTTGACTGTCAAAGCATTGGGGAAATTTCCCTGAATGATTCCTGCTTTAATCGCTTGTCCATTGCCACTTGCCATGCGATCGCCTTGCATTTCCCATGCACCATAACCCGCGATCGCGATTAACAAAGAAATTGTTGCGATCGCATAACGTCGTCTTTCGGGCCAAGTTCTATGCAAAAGAATTTCGGCAAATAATCCATTAATTGCCACGATCGCCGCAGTCATAGTCTGCTGCCCAGAGATACGGCTAATTTGTAGCAACAGCAGATCGTGTGGGCTTTGGGTATAGCCTAGCGCTGTCCAGTAAAGTGGACCCCAACTCCACACAATTTCTAACCCGCTAAACATCGCACAAGCAATAATTACCCGACTAGTTACATTGAGCTTCTGCGTGAACAATGACATTCCCCCAGCCCATAAGCCCGACAATACCGCACCCCACCCCGTAATCAACAACCAAACCAATGTGGCAATCCAAAAACTCGTCCACCAAGGCACACCCATCCATTCCATCGGATGCACCGTCGTAATCCAAAATAACGCCATGCCGTGATAGCAAAATCCCCACATCGCTCCCATAGCGATCGCCTCTTTGACTTTCAGCTTTTGAGCCAGCATCCAAAGAGGAATCAAAGCGATCCATGCTAGCCACCATTGACTAAACGGGTCAGGTGTGAGTCCCATTAGAACACCACCTAGAGCAGCAAACAGGAGATTTTGCAAATTTTGCATAAATTGGCTAGCCTATGTCGGAAAAACTACCTAAAGATCGCCTTTTGAGCAGTGAACAATGATCAATTTGAGCTACAATGTAGCTCAAATTGATCATTAAGAAAGAGTACACATGATTAATGATTCTACAGTTCGTGCACGAATTAATGGAAAAATCAAGGAAGAAGCCACAGCCGTACTTGCCGCGATCGGGCTAACTCCCTCCGATGCTTTTCGTCTGTTGATGACTCGGATAGCAGAGGAACATACACTTCCGTTTAATTTGTTGATCCCAAACGAAGAGACGGTTGCCGCCATTAAATCAGCTAGGGCTGGACAGGTTAAATCTTTCTCCAATTTACAAGAACTAATGGGCGATCTCCATGAGGACGATTAGTCGAACGAATCAGTTCAAGCGAGATTATAAGAGGGAGACTCGCGGACAACATCGAGCAATACTATAGCAATCCGAAATGAGTTATAGCTTAATTGACTTATCTGAAAATGCCCCAGATAATCGTTATCCAATTACAAATGATTTCGGATTGCTATAGATGAGCTTTTGAAAGATGTAATCACTCATCTAGTATCAGATACAATTCCCCCCCGCACTATAGAGATCACGCTTTGGCTGGTAATTGGTCAGATTATAGAGATTGCCACCTCAAGCCAGATTTAGTTCTGATCTATCAGGTTACGGATGTTGATTTAATTTTGGTTCGACTAGGATCTCACAGCGAGCTTTCTCTTTGAATCACTGTCGTGGGAATCTAACTGCTGATCAAGTAAAAAAAAATGTGATCTTTTGAGTTCTAACACTTTCCACTATGCCTGAATAACAGTCTGCTACAATGCGATTGCATTTATTAAACGACAATCATCAGTAAATTTCGGGTTAACTTTACATGACTGAACATCAATCTGACCTACTAGACAAAATACGCCAGCAATTTGATAGTAGTCCCTACCCTAGAACCCCTCTAGACAAATCCCCCAAAAATGAGCCAAATGAACTATATATTCATAACCTAGTAACTTCTTTCTATTTGAGAGATCAAAAAGTTATAGATACAAAAGGAAAATTTATTTTAGATGCGGGATGTGGCTCTGGTTATAATTCACTAATTTTAGCTGAAGCAAATCCAGGAGCAAAGATAGTTGGAGTAGATATATCCGCAGAGTCAATTAAGTTAGCCGAACAACGTTTAAAACATCATGGTTTTGATAATGTAGAATTTTTTACCACATCAATCGAAGAATTGCCATCTTTAGGCTATCAATTTGATTATATAAATTGTGATGAACTGTTATATCTTTTCCCAGAACCTGCGATCGCTCTAAAATCGATGCAGTCAGTCTTAAAGCCTAACGGCATAATTCGCAGTAACTTGCATAGTTCTATTCAGAGAACTAATTTTTTTCGTGCTCAAAAAATGTTCAGGATGATGGGTTTATTGGATGAAAATCCAGAAGATCTAGAGGTCGAAATTGTTGTTGAGACAATGCAAGCTTTAAAAGAAAATGTTTTGCTAAAAGCTCAAACTTGGGATACAAAATATACAGCGAAAGAAAGTAAGCAAGATATCTTGATGAATCACTTATTTCAAGGCGATAAAGGCTATACGATCACCGACCTTTTTGAAGCTTTAAGATTAGCTGATCTAGAGTTTATTAGTATGGTAAATTGGCGCGACTGGGATTTTCGGGATTTATTTAAAGATGGAGATAATTTACCTGTCTTTTTGGGGATGAGCTTGCCAGATTTATCAATTGAGGATCGATTGCAAATGTATGAACTAATCCATCCAATTCATCGATTATTAGATTTTTGGTGTGGTCATCCGCAGCAATCTCAAACCTTTGTTCCTTTTATGGAATGGAGCGATGTCGATTGGCAAACCGCAAAAGTTTATCTACATCCCCAACTCAATACTTCTAAGTTTAGACAAGATTTAATAACTAACGTGACAGGTTGTGGGATTCTTAGTCTTAATAACTATCTATCAACACATAAGCAAGTTGTAACTCTTGATAGCTCAATGGCTACTTGTCTACTACCTTTATTGGATGCACCACAACCTATGCTCTCTCTCGTTGAACGTTGGAAGCAATTTAGACCTGTAGATCCTGTGACTTTGCAGCCTATAGATCATGAGAAAGCTTTTCAGCTAGTACAAAATACAGTAAGGTCTCTGGAAAGTCTCGATTACCTCATGCTGGAACGGCAATTTTGATAATGAAAGTCTCTTGTTTTTGAGGAGAGTGCTTTATAATGCCTGAGTAGAGTTCAAATTAACCTTTCCAATATCGTCATGAAAGTTATATTAGTAAGCGTAGGCAACTTTCAAGAGTATTTAATATATAATATAAAAAATTTGATTCTACATAATAATCTAGATATAACTGTTATTACTGAACAAAAGTATTTTGATTATTTAAAAGAGTTTAAGGACATTGAGTTAGTTGACTGTAAAGATCTTGATGATCTTGACTTCAATAAAAATTCTAAATTGAATCGACATTTTAGAGATGGCTTTTGGCATTATTGCTCATTAAGATTTTTTTACTTGTATGCTTACATAAAAAAACACAAAGTTGAGCATGTAGTACATCTTGAAAATGACACATTATTATACGAAAATCTAGATAAATTAAAGCCGTTTTTTAAAGATAGGGTTTATGCTCCATTTGACCATTTTTATAGGGTCATACCTAGTTTTATTTATATTCCAAATACAGCAGCCTTTAAGCCTATAGTTGATAACTACAATAACGAGCTAAACGACATGGAAAATTTAGCTAGATTTGATGAATCAATTATTGAACCACTACCAATTTTTCCAACAGTTGACAACTTAGTATTTAAACTTAATAAGAATTATAATTACAATAATATAGATTGTATATTTGATGCAGCAGCTATAGGGCAGTATTTAGGCGGAGTTGATAAAAGAAATCAAGATGGAGATACTAGAGGATTTATTAATGAAACTTGTATGATTAAATATAATAGCTTTTCATTTTATTGGATAGAAAAAAATGGTTTATATAAGCCATTTATACTTGTTAAAGATAAATTAATCCAAATCATTAATTTGCATATTCATTCTAAAGAATTATATAACTTTTTGTCTGACCATCCATTAGAGAATATGTATATCAAGGTCTTAGCTTTGACAGATCAAAGTTTTACATAAAAGCTTAAGTTACAAGATTTATTCTAGTTATAATAAGAAATCTTCAATGCTTGCAAGTCGCAAATACTCTCGTTCATTGTTTTTAATAAGTTACTACGTAAATCCTCATCAAAAAAATTGTCTGGATAATTTTGGGTAATAACATCTAGATTGTTATCGGTGATTTCAAAAAATGGAATTTCGACTTGTTTTAAATAATTTATATAATTTTTCATGTTTGTACTTTCATTATTGATAATTACTGGAATAACACCCAAATATAGGCTCTCCCAGAATCTATGTGTATCAAGACCATTTCCTCTTACACATAAGCAAAATTTATGTTTTGCTAAGTCATATAAATACTCTTCAAAAGACTTTTGCGTTGACTCCACATGATAATTACTAGAACTAATCACCGTATCCAATACATTTTTTCTATAAAAAAAAGTGTCTGAATTTATATTTATATACAAATTTTTTGTTTTTTTTAATAAAGATGTTTTGACAATTGTTTCGTATAAAGCTGAAATATTTCCATGTGCCCACATACTATTAGCTATACCTATAGGCAAAAAATTTAACTTGGCATGTAAAACTGATAAGTTTATATTTTGTGAAAAAACTTTGATTATATGTTTAACTTCAAGTAATTTCTTATAGCTATCAACAAATTGATGATCTGAATTATGTAAATAAATAATATATTCATATCTCTTGTCAAGATTGTCTAAAATGTACTCGATAAAATCTTCTAATATATGTGTATATACAAAAAGTTTTATCTGTTTGACTCTATTTTGATGTGTAAACCTCTCAAAATATTTACTTAGTGTATTGACTGCGATCGCATCTATTTTCTTGAAGTCTTTAACTAAAATAATATTTTGAGGGTTTATGAATGTCCTAATGTTTTGATGAAAATACAATATTTGCTCTGTGATAATTGCAAAGTCACATAGCCCAACGATTCTATCACCCGTTATTATGTCTGAATATTGCATATCATTTTTCAATACGTTACAGCTATCAGAATAAGTTGGAAGTTATAAAACTCTAGCATTCAAAAAATGGAACGGGATAAAGTTATTTTAATAACACCTTGTACAGAGAGTAAAAACACTTTTGAATTACAGCAACTGTAGTTTAGTTATAACTTAAAGCATTTATTTGAAAATGCCCTAAACAATTTTCATCTAATTCACAAATAATTTTAGGTTTCTATATAATCTGTGGTTTTAATCAAAATTATGTTAACATTCGTACAAAAGCTACACTGAGTATAATATACCTCAATCTTATGTCAGGTTCAATGATTATTGAAGGTTGGCGATTTCTGCCACACTCTTATTCTATTGTTAATCAATTTCAATGTCTTGAAATTTTAAAGAGGAAAGAGATTGAACTTTTTCATCTAGATTCTCCACCTTATAGATCAGATTGGGTTAGTTATAACAACTTGTTTAATCCAATTGATGGAATGGCATTAGCTAACATTAGACCTCCTTCTTTAAATCAGTTTTCTGATGTCACTTTAAGAATAGAGTTTCCTTTTCGTTTGGAGCCATCTAATTCAAAGCGGACGTACGTTTTTATGACCTCAGAGAAAGGTTATGTGCCAAGCTATAATCTACAGCAAAATTGTTCACTTAAGGAAGCTCATAGAGAGTCAAATATTGTTTTAATTACTCCATCTAATTGGGCTAAAACTGGTCTTGAGCGTAGTGGTGCAGATTCTAGCCGTATTGCAGTTATACCTCATGGGGTCGATCCAAATATTTTTAAACCTTTGCTAGAAGAAGAGCGAATATTGCTGCGAAAACAACTGGGGATTGATGGCTTTATCTTCTTGTGTGTTGGAGCGCTAAATGGAGCAAAACGTACTGATCTTGTGCTGAAGGCTTTTGCTAGGGTGCTAGAGAAGTTTCCCGAAGCCAGATTGGTTTTAAAAGGGCTAGATAACATACACAAAAGTAAAGATTGGTTAAATATGGCTAGAGGTTTTCTTACTGAGACAGAAGCTAGGCATACCTTTGAACGAGTGATATATATTGGAGATTCATTGCCTTTTAGTGATGTTGCAAAGCTTTATCAAATAGCAGATTCATATTTAGCTCCATATTCAGCAGAAGGGTTCTGCTTGCCTGTACTAGAGGCTGCTGCCTGTGGTCTTCCAGTTATTTGTACAAAGGGTGGTGCAACTGATGATTTTACCAATTCAGATTTCACATTATCCATTGACAGCCAAATAGTAGAAGTTCCTGGAGACGATCCAGCAATTTGTCTAGATCCTAATCTAGAACATCTAGTTGAGCTCATGCATTCTGTAATTGAGCGAGATAGCTTCAGAAAATCAGCAAAAATAAATGGTTCTTTTTTTGTACACCAAAACTTTACTTGGAAACATGTAGTAGATAAGCTACTAAACATTCTCGAATTGGCTTAGCAATGTTATTTCCTTTGACAGAATAGCTTTTGCTTGTAAAAAACTACTAGTTATAGCAATGAATGTTCTCTAATTTATTTTGTTGCTATAATGTTAAGACTAATTGGAGTATTTAAAACATAAAGGCTGCTGCAATCATGAAACAGATTGAATTCAGCTACTCTCTGGCATCTCTCAAACCCGACTTCTGCTAGATATAGGGATAGAATATCAAAGTCAAATCCAGTTTTGTGGACATCATACTGATTAGACTGCCCTCCAAATATAATTCGCATTAGATCAATACGACTTAATGCATCTAGGTGAGGACGAGAGTATAGCCAACATAAAGCTTGTAAATCTGGGACACTAATCAATAGTTCGCCGCCTTTCTTAAGGACTCTATGCCACTCGGCCAAGGTAAATACCATTTCGTTGTAAAGAGAATGATGAAAATGCTCTAGAACATGGCTGGAATAAATCGCATCGATTGATTCATCTTCAAACTGACTTAAATCTCCTGCATCACCAACGAAGTCTACTTCTGGACGATTTTCAACATCAAAAATCTTCCAGTCAGGATTGGCTTGTTGTCCACCAATATGTAATTTCATTTAACCTGTTACGCTCAACGAGTAATGTTTCTAATAATTATATAGTAGGAGCAGTATTACTCACTTTGCCGATCGCAATAAATTTTCCACATCTGCATATAAGTAGATTCCATGTCTTTGGTAAATCTCTTAGCGTCCCACAAAGGAGAAGTTTTGCGAGATTTTTTTAGCTTCCAAAACACTTGTTTTCGCAAAGACTCGTCAGTCCCTAGTCTGATTGCCCAATCTATATACTCTTGATCGCTCCAAGCAATTCCTTCGGTAATACCTGCATTAATCATCATCGTGTAGCTATTTCGAGCAGCAAACTGTTCTCCAACTCTTGTAACTAATGGAATACACATCCATAATGCTTCCATCGTTATCGTTGCGCTATTGTAGGGGTAAGTATCCAGAATTACATCGGCAATGTCAAGATTAGCGCGATGTTCAGCTTCAGTACTTACTTGTGGCAAAAAGACAAGTCGATCTCTACTTACTTCTTCTGATGTAGCAATTTTTGTAAAGAAGCTCTTAATTTCTTCTTGATCGGCTATTCCCTTGATTAATAAATAGCTATTGGGAACCGATTTGATAATCTGCATTTGTAATCTTATATTGTCAGGATGTCTCTTATATCCTACTTGAGAGCTAAGATAGACGATCGCATCAGAGGGAATATTAAACTGACTACGATGTATGGTTGGGAACAGTACTTCAAAGCTATCAACAGCGATATAAGTATTCGGTAACCTCCAGACTCTTTCTGAGTAATACTCCTGAGCTTTTTCTGGCAATACATAGGGATCAGCAATAAAGTAGTCGATTGCAGGTATACCAGAAGCATCAAGCCCTAGCCAAGTAACTTGTATGGGTGCAGGTTTGAGTGCCATAACTTGGCAAGAAATATCTAATGTGACGCTGTCTAGATCGATGAGAATGTCGATTTTATCTTTTTCTATCTGCTGAGCGATCGCGAGTGCATCTTGTCCCAGTCTATAAGATTTATCACAATGCCCAGCAATAAACTTTCTGACAGAATCATCTTGCTCAGCTTTATCAGATAAGAAATATGCATAGATATTAAATTTTTTGCGATCATGATGTTTAAAGATCCATCTAGACAACCAGCCCACAGAATGTTTACTTAGACGATGAGATAAATATCCAATCTTAAGGGGTTGCTTAAGTGGATTTCTTGGTATAAATTTGCTTGATAGAGTTTGTAAATTTTGTAAGTTGTTTTGACAAACTTGAGCTAGTTCATTTTGCAAAATGCGATTTCGACTCGGATCATCTTTGATATAGTGCAAAAAGAAGGTTGAAACAAATAAACGATTTATTTCAAGAGAAGTCAAATTATTTGGGTTAGCTTGAATAAGCGATTGAACAAGCTCTATTTGGCTATCTACCAATGTAAAAATATCTTGCCAATCAGAAGATATACAAAGTAGTGAGTTAAGGATGAGATGGTTTGCGTATATCTTACTAGGTAAGTCTTCGGCGAGTTCGCGATATTGCTCTGCGATATCTATACATTCAGCGTGTCTTGAACCGAGGGCATAAAACCTAGCTAAGTCAGTTAGCAAGTAAATGTTCCCTAATTCCAGACCAACACTTGCTTCTAGTATACATACAGCCATATCGTATCTGGATAGGTTCAGACCAAACTCAACAGTAATATTCCGAATAAACTCAACAAATTCATTTTCATTAGATTCGTTCCCATCGATAGCAAACCACCAAGTCATTTGAGCTTCTTGAATTTGCCCTTGAAACAAAAGGCATAAACCTAAGTACCAATAATTAAGCTTAACTTCAGGGTCTTGCTCGATTACTTGTTCATAAAGTGGGGTTGCTTCATCATATTTACTCTCCTGAAAAAGAGCAAAAGCTCTATCTATAGCTTTTGTATCATCCATTATATATCTCCCACATTTGACGGTAAGCATTTTCCATTTCTCTAGCAAATTGTCTTCCATCCCAAAGCCGTGAAGTTTTGCGAGATTGACGGAGCTTCCATGCAACTTCTTTTCTTAAATCCACATCAGTTCCAAGCTTAACACCCCACTGAACGTACTCTGCAGCATTCCAAGCTAATCCTTCAGTTATACCCGCATTCATCATCATTGTATAGCTGTTTCGGGCAGAAAATTGCTCTCCAACCTGTGTGACCATAGGAATGCCCAACCATAAAGTTTCCATCGTCGTGGTTGCTCCGTTGTACGGATAAGTGTCTAAAACTATATCTGCGATCGCCATGTTAGCTCTATGCTCAGCTTCAGATTTAGCGTAGGGTAAAAATTTGAGGCGATATCTTTCAACACCTTCTAAATCAGCAATTTCATAAAAAAAGTTCTGCACAGAGTTATCATCAGACAAGCCTTTGATGACAAAGTAACAATCTGGAACTTGTTTAATGATTTGAAGCTGCAATCTCACCACTTCAGGATGACGCTTATATCCCTTTTGAGAACTGTAGTAAATAATTGCCTCAGCAGGTATACCAAGTTCACTGCGGCTAATGGTTGCTATAGTTGACTCAAAACCGTCAACAGCAAGATAGGTCTGAGGCAAACGCCAAATTTTTTCTGAATAATACTCTTGTGCTGATTCTGGCAGAACAAAAGGATCGGCTATATAGTAGTCGATCGAAGGAAGTGCTGATGCATCCCAACCTAGCCAAGTAATTTGGATAGGAGCTGGTTTTACAGATAAGATTTCGAGGCTAAACCCAGAAGTCATACTTTCTGTGTCAACTAGAATATCAATCTCATCACGATTAATTTGTTCCGCAATAGCAAAATGATTTCCCACATACTCTACGCTTTCCCTATAGACCATATGCATTTGACCTAAGTACCACTGCTCTAAAAAATCAGCACCCATTTTGTATTCAGGAAAATAGCCATAAATCTCAAAAGAATCACGATCAAAATGTTGAAATAGAGAACGAGCTAGCCAACCAACTGAATGTTGCCTTAAACTACTTGTAAGATATCCAATTTTGAGTTTTCTTTTTTTTTGGCTTTCCTTTCTACATAATTGATTTGCTTGAAGCGTTTTAGTAAGTTCAAGATTACGATGTTGAATACTAGCTTGATATAAGCTCATTGCTTGATTTTGAAGAATACGATTTGATCGTGGAGTATCTCTGAAATAAGGCGCAAAAAAGCAAATCATAGCAATATGAGTTGAATATGGCTGAGGAATATCTATAGGATTTTCCTCAATAATTTTAGATAGCAAGAATTGGAGCTTATTAAAAATTTCTTCTGCTTCTTCAAAGTACCCACCAGCACTCATTAGTGCATTTAAAAGTAGATAGTTGGAGGCAATCTGGCTTAATATGGTTTCCGAAAATTCAAGGATAAGACTTCGAGTAAGTTCAATAGCTCTGCCATATTCTTGATTATTAATATAAAGATTTGATAAACAGCCAAGCACTTTAATATTATTGGGGCAAATTTCTTGACATATATCAATATATTTCAGAGCTATGTCTGTTCTGAATTTTACAGCTAGATACAATAGATGATCTACACACTCATTAATGTCTTGAACGTAGCGCGAACAAAAGGCGATAAATTCTATGCATTCGTCTTTAGGTATTGGTGCAAAAGCGACTTTAACTATCAAATTCAATAAAGAATCGTCACTAATACCTTCACCTATTTGAATAAGATTTACAAAATCAAGATCTTGTAAAGTTTTAGCAGTAAAAGTTTGAAGACGTATAGATAAATCACAGAGATGCACTAAATTATCAAAGTCTTTTGGGAGTATCTCATATATTTTTTGACAGAGTTTCCAAGAGATTTTATATTTTCCTGATGTTTCTTGTCGTATGGCTTCTTGTTTTAGAATATCGCCAAGCTCATTTATATATGAATCATCGAGCTGGGAAATTTGTAATCCTAGAGACCATGTACTTTTAGCTTCTTCGTCTTTATTCTGCAATAAATAAGCTAAGCCTAAATATATATAGTTGATTCCAAGAGTTGATTTTAAATCAATCTCTTTTTTGCACAATTCAACAATTTCCTCGTAATCATTACATGACAGAAGTTCTGGAAGTTTAGTCATAATCATAATTTAAATAAAATAGCCCCCGCTTTATAAAAATAAAACGGGGGTAGCAATTAGTCGGAAAATTAATTACTGGATGCCTGTAAGGCTGGTTGTGACACAAGCTGGAGCTGCCGCAGTACTTAGAGTAAGGTAAGTACCGATAGCATTGGTTGAATTAACGATGATTCCAGCATTAACTGGTGCTAGATTAGTTTCACACAATGAAGCCAAAGTTGTAGCTTCATTAGAGCCAGTAGGGGTAGAAACACTCACTCCTCCAACATATGACTTGAGAGCAGAAGACGCTACACCAACAATCGTATCTGGGTTAGTACCTGCACCGCTATTGGCGGTAGCATTAGAAATACCATAGACTCCTACAGACACTTGAGTGCCAGTACCAGTCGTTTTGCTTGCATTTCTAAATGCACCATAGCCATAGTTCTCAGTGGTTTGGGCAATACCGACAGCAAGAGAAGTGAGGTTGGGAGCAAATTGTTGCTTCTCTAAGTAGTAAGACTGTTGAGCGCGGTTCATGGAACCAACGTAGGTTTTGGCTTCAGACTGACGGGCTTTGGAAGCTTGGTTAAGGAAGGAAGGAAGCGCGATCGCAGCCAAGATACCGATGATGATGATAACTACGAGTAGTTCGATCAGGGTGAAGCCCTTTTCGCCATTCTTTTTGTTGAGGATGTGTTGAATGAGCTTGGTCTTGAATTCAGATTTCATAATTCTTTATCCCGTGTATGCCGAGTTAGTTAACTAGTTGGGTTGTGAAAGTAACTTACCCACAAAAAAACAGGATGCTATCACTCAAAGAAAAAATATTTTTTGATTGCTATAAACAAAAGCTAAATCAGCGCTTTGTGCTGACTTAGCTTTTGTTGTTACTCCTTCTGCACTTAGGGATTAGCGGTGCGGCGCAAAGCGCCGCATCGCTAATCCCTAAGCTTTTAGACTGGCTAGGGAGTAAGTCGTTATTCGGTTGGCGAAAAGGTGGGCGGACATACCATAGTTTGTAAAGTGGCATTAAGCGATCCAGGAGGGATGATAGTAATATTAGGCGCATCAGCAATACAAAAAACAGTGTCTATTCTGACGACCCCAGGTATTCCCACAACACCAACAACAGCTTTTAAGGTTATGGATGATGGCGTTGCGACATTGGTTACAATTTGATTTAATTGAACAGGGGTAGCATTTCCATTAACAGATCCAGCAAGCACTGAATAATTAAAATTAGATGTTGATGGATTTATACCGACGTTCAGTTTACCAATGTCATCAGTAAATGTTCTTTTTTCTAGATAATAAGCTTGTTGTAGACGACTCATTGTCCCAATATAAGTCTTAGCTTCTGAATATCTAGCCTTATTGGATTGGTTGAGAAATGAGGGCAGCGCGATCGCAGCTAGCAAACCAATAATAACGATCACCACCAATAACTCAATTAATGTAAATCCCTGCTGTTCTGAGTCTTGAGCTTTAGTAAAACGGCGATCACGAAGCCATAAACCAACGATAAATTCTAAATTCCTGAAGTCCAATGTCCCATACCTACGACTAACTTGTATCTTTTTCCCTTGGATCAAGTTACCCAGTTTTCAGAGATTTAAACCGCTTCCAAATATTCCAAAATATTAAGGATTCTAATTTCTATATTGATCGCATCTCGCGCATTACAAAATACATTTGCCTCAAGGCGTGAATCGTTACATAACCCGATCACTAAAATATTAATATGCTCGATATAGGCAGCATTTAGCGCTGCCTTGCCCTCCTCGTATACAAGTGGGATACCTGGTTGTATGATCGCCAGATTTTGAAAAAACTTATTGGTACTGGCAAAGCAGCGATCTATGTATTGACTGAGCAAATCAAAGTCAACCTCAGTCTTTCCCTGAATATCACCAAGGGTATAAGCGATCATGTCAAGTGGAGTGCGATCGCTAACAAACGGTACTGCTGAGTTTTGCCAAACCTGCTCGGCAGCATCCAAAACATGATTCTGCACAAACAACCTTGTTTTAAAGTCCATGGGCTCCGCAGGATCTAAGCCAAGCTGGGCAAAAACTTGGCTAGTCGTGGTGCGAACAAAGGGGATATTTAGGCGTGAAGATATCGCGATCGCTAATGTTGTTTTGCCAGTACGATGTGCGCCACAGAGTCCCAAATTGCCATCAAGTTTAAACATCGTTTGGATCAATACCCAAAGCCTTTAACCGCTCAGCAAGGCGATTTGCGCGTTGAGATTCTTGCTCGGCGCGTTGAGATTCTTGCTCGGCGCGTTGCTGCTGTGCTTCGGCTCGTCTACGTTCTTGAGCGGTGCGTTGCTGTTCTTGCCAAACTTGGATTTCTGACTGCTGTAAACGCTGGCTTAGCTCCACGGGTGACAAAAATCTCTGTCCGTCGGGACGCGAGATAATTAATTCCTGTCCAATCGCCCAATCAAATCTAATCCCTAATATTGGACTTGTCCAATTGAGCATTGATGGAATTTGGACTAAGCGATCGCCTACTCTTTGCCAACCTTCTAAGATCAAATCATCGGGATCGTAAATGTAATATTCCTGCACGCCATAGGTTTGGTAAAAGTCATGCTTATCTTCAAGGGAATCTTGTCCGCGCCGATCTTTATTGCTGGGCGACAAGATCTCGAAAACTACCTGTGGCGGGATGTTATCTTCTAGCCACTGTTTATAAGATCCCCTGCGACCTTTGGGACGACCGAGAGCCACCATCACATCAGGCGCAACTCGTTTTTGAGTGCGACGCACGGGATACCACAACAAATCCCCTGCAATAAATACATTGGGATCGTCAGCATAAATGATCTCTAGATTCTCTTTGATGATCACAATCCATCGGTATTGTTCGGTATTGTCAGCCATAGGATTGCCATCACTGTCGGGGTAGTCGATCTCTTGCAAAGTGTCGAGTGAGATCGCTGGTTCAGATATTAAAGGTTGCAGAGTCATGGATTTTCCCTCGCCGAAACCTGTGCATAACTCATTCATTAAAACACAAACAAATAAAAAAGGCGGCGCTGTGCCGCCTTTTTTATGTTTGGGGTTAAGCGCCTAATATACGCTTTGCTCTAGCCAAATAGGATTCGCGATCGGCTAAACCATTAGTGCCGCCATTGATGATTTTTGTGATTGTGAGGATATCATCGCGATCGGCATAATTATTAAGTTTGCGCGCATCCCAATACCAACCTGCACTGAGGCAAGCAAGATCGAAATCTCCCAAACGCTGAGGACTATTAATCAAGTCCACGCCCAAGGCTCGACCACAATCAGCATAGTTTGCACGTCCCGTAACTTGGATCAAGCCACGACCTTTAAAGCGAACACCATCACCCGATTGAGTATTGCCGAGATCTCGTCGTCCTTCGTAGTCTGCACCAGAAGCATATTCTTCGTTAGTGTTAAACCCGTCGCTCTCATGACCCAACTGAGCTAGGAAATGTGCTTTGCGTAATGGCGTGGTAATTGAATAACGCTGCATTGTTGTATTTAAGTGGGGCAGCAATTTCTCAAGGCGATCGCGTCGGGAATAGGGTGCGATCGCACTCAGTTGCTCCTGTGTAATCAGCCCTGAAGTAGAGACTTCAGCAGTACGGGGATACAAACCTGCATAGGGTTCTTGATCGAGCTGACGGGGTGGCAAATTATTGAGAATGCGAATCGTACTATCAACTAGGAC
>JANNDZ010000761.1:0-8090 GCA_031378395.1 Pseudanabaena sp. OTE_75_metabat_487_sub | reverse complement strand
TATTGTGATTTGTATTGTCACAAATTTCTCATTGCTTTCTATGATTGATGTATTCATTTATTAATCTTTCTGCTTTGTTTTGATTGTATCCTGTATACTTATCACTATTCTTTCGTTACATCAAATTCTAGTCACACCCTCGCCAACTATCAGCATAATGGTCAGAGTTAGAAATATAGCTATGATAAGCACAGAGCCAATTATTCCCAACACATAAATTGTCAACTGAATGTAGATATAGTCAATATTATGGCGGATAACTATCACATAGTTATTTTTGGATGTCGGTACTAACCAAGCTGCATCATACCTATCTCCATAGCGGGTGCTTAAATTAGCATATCCTCTAAGTTTGATATCGGCATAACTCATAGTTGGGGACTCACCAAATTTCCCTACTTCTTTACCCCCAGATTCGTATATAGTTCCTCCAGAAATTTGCCTCAACATTACATCACTTTGAAGTTGCTGAACCTGAGCTAAAAGCTCCAATCCAGATGCATTAGGAAAATTATTGGCAATCCATTCGATTTTACCTTGAGTAATCTGCCTCGACTGTTCTAGGATCTCAGATTCTCGTTTTAGTACGGAAGGAACTAAAAGTAATATCTCTATGATTGCGAAACCGACAAACACTCCATAAGAAATTCTGCGCGATAGGCGAGATTTGAACAATCGAACGATGTTCGGAATTTTGATTTCCATATTTTTGTCTAGATTGATTGGAAAAGTTTTGAATCGAGGAGGCGATGTCGCCTTGGTTTGTCTCAGAACCTCAATCTATAGTTGTTTTCAAACGAGGGCATACTCATTTGAAAACAAAAAATCAATTCTAGTAATGTCTTACTTGGCATATAGCAAAATAATAACCGCCATATCTATGAATTCGCTCGTCACTAACACTCAAAAGAAAATCATAATGACTTCTGAATTAATTCATTATAAACTTTTTTAGGCTTGAGTCCTGCGATTTTCTCAATTACGCGATCGCCTTTAAACAAAACCACAGTTGGCACATTCCGAATACCTAACTCAATCGCTAAATCAGTTTCTTCGGTCATATCCAACTCAACCAAATAGAAGTTACCATCTTGCTCGTTAGCCAGTTGATGTAAAAGAGGTCGCAAAGTATCACAAGCGCTACAATGCGGGGCACTCACTTCTAGAAGAATCAATTTGCCTGATTCAGCCTTTAATTTCTCAAAAGCGTGGCGACCTTGAAACAAAACTTGTTCTGACATAATAATTTACCTGTTTTATTTTGAGTAGGCATAGTTGGTGCTTCATGACAACTATCCGATTAACCAGCGTTCTGCTTCTAGAGCAGCCATGCAGCCAGTCCCTGCGGCAGTAATCGCTTGGCGATAAATATGATCTTGGACATCTCCAGCCGCCCATATTCCAGCAATATTCGTACTTGTTGTTTTGCCATAGGTGTTGATATAGCCTTTTTCATCTAAATCTAATTGATTGGCAAAAAGTTGCGTATTAGGAGTATGCCCGATCGCATAAAACAAACCACTTACTTTTAATTCAGAAATAGAATGATCCTTTTGATCTTGAATCTGAATACTCCGCAACACATCATCACCATGAGCGCTGATTGGTAAGGCTTGCCAATGCACTAGAATTTTGTCATGGTTGAGAATACGCTCTTGCATAATCTTAGAAGCACGAAGGCGATCGCTACGGACTAGCAAATGAACCTTACTTGCATATTTCGTTAAATATAAAGACTCTTCGGCTGCTGAATCGCCGCCGCCAACCACAGCAATTTCGACCTCTTTAAATAATGGATTAGTCCCATCGCAGATCGCACAAGCAGAGATACCATTGTTCCAAAATTGATCTTCTCCCTGAATGTTTAATCGCTTAGCCGTTGCACCTGTAGCGATAATCACCGCATGGGCTTTGACTTCGAGATCATCACTAGCGATCATAAAAGGGCGATCGCAAAAATTCACCCTTACCACATCATCGGTGATTAACCTCGCTCCCCAGCGGATAGCCTGTTGACGCATTTCCCTCATTAGCTGTGGTCCCTGAATCCCTTCAGAGAATCCTGGGAAATTTTCCACCTCAGTCGTGGTCATCAATTGCCCACCAGGCAAACCTCCAGCTACAAAGCCTTCAAACATCAAAGGTTGAAGTTGCGCACGAGCCGCATAAATAGCAGCCGTGTAGCCTGCGGGACCAGAGCCAATGATTACAAGTTGTTCTGTCATAATTATCCATAAGCTTTTTGCTTTGCTACAAAAAAATACTTAGCCCCCTACAAACCACTTTATTCCTATAAACAGGTAATAAATTCCTGCAATAATTAGAGCGATGCTCCCAAATTTAGTAATTCCCTCTGAATATTTCAATAGAAGATTCGCTTGTTTTGCGAAACCAGTCAGCAAGCTGGCAAGGAAAATAATGATCGTGTAGCCCAGAGCATAACTTATCATCGTCAGTACTGAGAGAACTTGTGAGCCACTTGCTGCCGAAGCCGCAAGTACTGCAAATAATACGGGACTAGCACAAGGAGAACTAATTAGTGCATAGGTTAAGCCCACACCTAATGGACCAAAATTAGAGCCGTCAACATTAATTTGCGGCAAGGGAATCTTAATGAAACCCAACAGCCCTAATCCCATAACTAAAATAATTGCTCCCACCGCTACATTTATGTGACCACGATATTCCACCATCACCACTCCAGCGAAGGAAGAAACTAATCCAAATAGACTTAGGATGATCACATTGCCCAGCACGAATAGTCCTGCTTTAATAAATGCATCACCGCGCGAGGTAATTTTGCGAGTGCCAATGTAACTAAGATTTAAGGGCAACATTGCAAGAATGCAAGGTGAAACACTAGCGATCAAACCACCAATAAAGGCTAGGGGCATTAGTACCAGTGGATTAGCAGTGTCTTGTTGAGCAAACCATTCCTGATAGCGATTTTCTACAACTGAAATCAGATGCTCTAGTCCTTGTGATACAGGGCCAGTAATTAATAGAGCAAGTAACAGACCTAGAAGTACTAGACCTCCAAAAACAAACCATTTTTTGGGGATTTTTGGTCTGTTCTTTTTGTCTGTAGTATTCTGTATAACGAGGTCAGTATCGCGATCGGGTTTCTGAAGGTGATTCATACTGGTTTCCTGAGATGAGGGATGAAAAACATTCTATTTGTTTTAGATTTATCTCAAACAAATAGAATGCTTTGAAAATCATTTTGTCAATGCAGCATCCAGAACTTTGGAGTAAGCAGTTTTGTCAGGATTATTGCGGTATTGCGCCAAAATCTTGCCTGTTGCGGGATCAACAATCGTTAGTGAACCAGTTTGGGTTTTATTCTCGGCAAGAAATTTGCTCAGTCCTAGCTCTTGTGCAGTGGCTTCAGCAGCAGTAGTGGTGGATTTGTCAGATACATCTAACACAACAAATTCCACTTTCCCTTCGTACTCTTTCTTCAGATCAGAGATGGTTGGGGCGATGTTTTTACAAGCGGGACACCAACTAGCATAAACATCGACGACAACTGGTTTTCCTTGTAGCTTTTGAGCAAGAGGTGCACCAACTGAAGCAGATGAAGCTTTTGCAGCACAAGGATTAGCTTTGTCTTTTGCAGCACAGGGATTAGCTTTGTCTTTTGCAGCACAAGGATTAGCTTTGTCTTTTGCAGCGCAGGGGTTTGGCTTAACTTCAGCAACCGTATTAGTAGAAGAAGGTGTTGTTGCAGAAGGAATTGAGCAGGCTGTAGCAACTCCAATAGTTAATAGTGAAATTGCAGCATACGTGGCGAGATACTTGATGTTCATATTCTTCCTATTGAGAATTTGTGATTGAGAACAACGCTATACCTAAGCAGTTACATCGTTTTGTCAGAGAATACTTTTAAAAGCTTTGTCTGAATCTGCCCGATCGCAAATTTCTTCATGTGGAGCTGAAATCAGTAGTTAGATTTAGCAGCACAGGGATTTGGTTTGGCTGCACAGGGATTTGGTTTGGCTGCACAAGGATTTGGTTTAGCGGCACAGGGATTTGGTTTGGCTGCACAGGGATTTGGTTTGGCTGCACAGGGATTATCTTTAGGTGCACAGGGATTGATCTTGACATCCGCAACCTTGCTAGTGGTAGGGGTTGTTGCTGATGGGCTTGCAGAGACAGTTCCAACTCCAGCACTTAATAGCGAAATAGCGGCAAACGCAGCCAAATAATTGATTTTCATATTTTTTCTATAACGAATAAAGATGATCAGGTTGAGAGAAATAGAACCGAAATTATTAGGGTGGGCATTGACCACCCTACATCATGCTTTTGTGGATTGGGATAATGACCAAAAATAGTCCAAAAACTTCCAAATATTTATCTTCCAGCTAATGCTGAATCAAGCACTTTGGTATAAGCCGATTTATTAGCGTTGTTGCGATGTTGAGCAAGGATCTTACCTGTAGATGGATTCACAATCGTTAGCGAACCAGTTTGGGTTTTGTTGTCTGCAAGAAATTGACTTAGCCCTAACTCTCTGGCGATCGCCTCAGATTTTGCGGTGGAGGCTCGGTCAGATACATCTAGCACTACAAAGTGAACTTTGCCTGCATATTGTTGTTTCAATTGCGATACTGTGGGTGCAATGTTTTGGCAAGCGGGACACCAGCTAGCGTAGATATCAATGACTACGGGCTTGCCATGTAGTTTTTTCGCCAGTGGCGAGATGGATGACTGGGCATAGGCTTCGGCTCCAACTACATTAGATAGAGTCTCTTGGATAAGTGTTGGATTCACAAAGACTGCTCCAAGACCCAATAGAGAAATTGCAGCAATAGTGGTTATAGATTTAACTTTCATATGAATTTCTGATTACGAGTTGAATTACATTGTTGGGCAGCCATTTGGGGCTAGATTTATTAAAAAGGGAAAAAATGAGTGCTAGATGAGTGCTAGATGGAGATTGCATAAAGCTTGATGGCGATCGCCAACTAAAAACCGTACCGCTCGCTGCGCGAGTGGTACAGTTTTTAGTTGCGCAGCCTTACTCAATCATCTTCATCAAAAATTTATCTGAGAGTTAGCACTGACTCATCTATGTTCCCAAAATTACTCTTACACTAGTAAATACAGTAGTTCTTGCAGGACTTTATGCTCAAGCACGAATCAATAAAATTTTTGAAAGTGTTGCTTCGCAACACTTTCAAAAATTTTGTATTGGGTTTGGCTTTGATAGCAAAGCGTCTTGAGGAGATACCTAATGAGCAAACAAGATAAATGAAACTATGTCAGATCAAGACTGGTTAGTGACTAATGAAAGTGAATGTCGGGCGTTTACCGCCACTGACATAACAGATTGGGGGCAAAATCCTTACCGTCTACATAGATTTCTGACAGATTTAGAAGATATTATCTGGCAAGAAACAGATGACTACCTTCGGCTACAAAAAATTTGTCCATTGGTACGTCGCCTATTAAATAGTTCAGAATGGATATTGACTAACTTTTTACCGCCAGATCCTGATACGGGTTGGTCAGTACAAGTGCTCTATGATGAGCCAGACTTTCCACTTACCATACAGACTGTAGTCTGGTCACCAAAGTCTGTTTCCCAAATTCATAACCATGCAGCATGGGGGATTGTTGCGCTGATTGATGGGCAAGAAAAAAACAAGTTTTGGCAGCGATCGCCTACGCCCGAACATCCTGATCGGATTGTCCAAACAGGAGAGCATACGATCGCTACAGGCGATGTTCTTTGCTTGATGCCCGAAGCAATTCATCAAATTGAAGCGATCGGCGATGAACCAACCATCAGTTTTAACGTCTATGGAGTTACTGATTATGCTAAGCGTTTTCAGTTTGATATAGCCCAGCAAACTGCCATGATTTTCTAGTTATCTAATTGTTAAGATGCATAATCCAATCAGAAAAGCGATCGCAAATATATTCAGCAAGCGAATGTCACCGACTTCGCTCCAATTTCGTCTGACCGTAGAATTAATAGCTATTTCAGTAATCAGCTTAACTAGTGTCTCGATCTGGGCAGGGTGGAGAATGGAACAAACCCTGATCAGTGGTCACAAGCAAATGTTGGAATATATTGCCATGCGATTTCCTGATCAAGTAGCAATGTATATGGAGACTGGGGGAATTAATGCAGGGATTGAGCGCACATCGAATAAGCTCTCTACGGCAAGATTATCAATTTTAGTCAAAAGTGCAGAAGGAGAAGTTATTGCCAAATCGGTAAATAATCCTGACAATGCTGTCGATATAACCGCGATCGTTGCTTCTGGCAATGTCCCGACTACTCCACAAGTAGTTCAATTTGCCGATCGCTATGTGGTGATGTGCGGTAATGGTCTTACTATCAATGGGAAATTAGTTGGTCAGGTCTATCTATCCCAAGATATTACCAATGAGCAACGCCAGTTAAATAATGGCATTTACAGTTTAGCAATGGTGAGCATAAGTACCACGATCCTTTTGATTTTGGCGATCGCCTATCGCATTCGCAAAGCTCTTGCACCACTAGCCCAAATGAGTCAAATTGCCAGCAATATTTCGATTGAAGATTTGAGTGTTGTCAAACTACAGTTAAAGAAAGTTCCCGATGAAATTAAAGGGTTAGCCCAAGCCTTTAATGAAATGCTATTTCGTCTATCTGCATCATGGGAGCAACAGCGTCAGTTTGTGGGTAATGTGTCCCATGAGTTGCGTACACCCCTAACGGTGATTGGTGGCTACCTCCAAAGCCTATTGCGCCGAGGTGACAACCTCAGTGTTTACCAAACGCAAGCGATTTCAACCGCAAGCGCTGAAACCGAGCGCACGATCCAAATGCTTCAAGACCTCTTAGATCTAGCAAGGGCAGATAGTGGTAATTTACACTTTCGTCAGTCGCCTGTCTTTCTGAATACTCTAGTTGCCGAAGTAGCAGTAATGTCTGAGAAAGTAAGCGATCGCTCAGTCAAAGTTTCTTTCTCAAATCAGGATCACAATCCTGATACAGATCAAGATGATATTGTGGCTCTAGCTGATCAAGATCGGCTTCAGCAAGTGCTAATTAATCTAGTGGATAATGCCATCAAATATTCTGCTAGCGCTGTGGAAATAAAGCTAGAGACCAAAGAAGAGCAAGCTCTAATTCATGTTTGCGATCGCGGGATTGGAATTTCTCTACCACATCAACAGCGCGTTTTTGAACGTTTTTATCGCAGTGACGATCCTTCAACTCGTTCTAGGGATGGCACGGGATTAGGATTAGCGATCGCCAAAAGTTTAATCGAAGGCATGAATGGTCGCATTAGTCTTCGTTCAAAGCCGAATGAAGGCAGTACATTTACGATCACTTTACCTATATGGAAACCAACTTTATGAATGGTCATATTCTTTTAGTTGAAGACGATCCTAAGTTATCAAAATTTATCGCCACTGAACTAAGTTTAGATGGATATCAAGTCACAGTCGCTAATAATGGCATTGATGGTTTAGCGATCGTCCGAGATCAACATCCTGATTTATTGATTTTGGACTGGATGCTGCCCGAAATGTCAGGATTAGATATTTGCATTCGTCTTCGCAAAACAGGCGTTCAAATTCCAATCATCATGTTAACGGCTAAGGATGAAATTCCTGATCGAGTTGCTGGCTTAAACGCTGGAGCCGATGACTATCTAGTTAAACCCTTTAGCATTGAAGAGCTACTGGCAAGAATCCAAGCTAGATTACGCCGAGTGTCTCCCGAAGTTGCTGATAACTTACAGTTTGCCGATTTGACTCTCAATCGTCTCACCCGTGAAGTTTATCGCGCTCATCAAAAGATCGAACTAACTGCCAAAGAATTCGATCTTCTAGAATTTATGTTGCGACATCCACACCAAGTTTTAAACCGCGAACAAATTCTAGAATCAGTATGGGGATACGATTTTATGGGTGAGTCAAACATTATCGAAGTCTACATTCGAGCCTTACGCATCAAATTAGAAGCCAGCAATCTTAAACGTTTATTACATACTGTGCGCGGCGTAGGATATGTATTGCGAGATCAAGTAGAATCTACATATTAGTTCTTCAATCTTCAAAATGACAAAGCCATTTTGAAGATT
>JANNDZ010000708.1:0-7394 GCA_031378395.1 Pseudanabaena sp. OTE_75_metabat_487_sub | reverse complement strand
AGTATGTGGCCAGCCTACCTTAATGAATATCTCAAGATCTGAAGCACCCAATGCTCGCATAACATCTTTCATTTCAGGTTCGATGGTTTCTAAGCCTAGGGCTACGTTCACAGCGATCGGAAAGAAAGCTAGAGCAAATGCAGTTACGATCGCAGGAATAGCATTTGCACCAAACCATACAGCAAGTAGGGGGACTAATGCTGACTTAGGGATAGTATTAAAAGCAACTAGTAATGGATAGAAAGTTAGATAAATAAATTTGGAATAACCAATCAGGAATCCCAATATGATGCCAACTATACTGGCAAACACAAAACCAGCAAAGGTTGTCCAGACGGTTCTCCAAGAGTTTTCTGCAAGTTGCGGTGCAAATTTGATTGTCGCCTCGAGAATTTTAGAAGGAGCAGGTAAATTAAAAGGTTTGATTTGAAATACGAATACTGCCAATTCCCATAGCGCAAACAGCACAACTGTAGCGATCGCAGGCAAAATAATCGTCGCAGTTTTTGTATTTAGAAAAGCTTCAAAATCAAACTTTTTAGTCACCCGCCTTGAATGGTCAACAGTTCCCTGCATATATTTTCCTCATTACTAATTGCAAAAACTTGTGAAGACAGAAAATCTGGCTAAAACAGATTACTTGTCTAACTCTTATGGATATGACGGCGCAACTGGGCGGCGAGATGAGCAAATTCATCACTAAGACACATTTCTAAGGTTCTAGGACGAGGTAGATCGATCTTCAGTTCAAAAGCAATCTCACTAGGTCTAGGACTCATGACATATACGGTGTCAGAGAGAAATACAGCCTCGCGTAAATCATGGGTGATTAGCATTCCTACACATTTTGCTTCCATCCATAGGTTTTGGAGCATCACCCACATTTCTTCACGGGTAAAAGCATCAAGTGCGCCAAAAGGTTCGTCTAACAGCAAAATCTCTGGTTGGTGAATTAATGCACGACAAAGTGAAGCTCTCTGACGCATTCCACCTGATAACTGCCAAGGGAACTGCTTCTGAAAATCTTTCAAGCCCACTGCTTTCAATAGTTTTTCTGCCATCTCTATATAGCGATCTCGATTAACTTTAAAGTCTCGCTTGTAGGGAGATACGATTTCTAGTGGTAGCAAGACATTATCAATGGTGCGTCGCCAAGGCATCAACACAGGATTTTGAAAGGCGATGCCGACATTCTTGAGCGGCTTTTTTACGGCTTGTCCATGACAGCGCAGCTCACCGATTTTGGTAGGACTCAATCCTGAGACCATTCTCAAAATCGAGGTTTTACCACATCCACTAGGGCCGACAAATGTAACAAACTCTCCAGGTTGCACGCTAAGAGTTATTTCCTGAATGATCGTCCGCATCGATTCTTCAAACGGATATTCTAAGCCGATGCGATCGAATTCTAGTATGGGTTTAGAGGAAACTGAGGTTTCAGTAGATGAAGTCGTTACAGGCTGAACCATTTTTCTGTACCAATTTATTGAGTGTGGACTTTTTTAAGCCAATTATCAAATACATGAAAACGATTGACAAAGCCAATCGTTTTCATGTATTTGGGTTCTATTTACTGCAAAGGCTTGCGATCGCTAGCTGGGGGAACCATGCGCTGTTCTTTAGCAGGCAAAAACTTATCTGTGAAGACATCAGCTACTGTTACTGGTTTCAATTTGAAGCCTTCAGTTGTCTGATTAACACTTTTTTCTAGACGTTTCATGTCCGCACCACCGAAGCCAGCTGCCTCGACTTCTGGAGTCACATACATCCGTTCTATCGCCAATTTCAGGCGCAGTTTTTCAGCATCGCGATCCATTAACTTACTTTGATCGGTGGAAACAACTAGGTCAAGTGCAGCGGTAGGGTCTTTAACAACCTCCTGCATCCCACGGAAGTACGCTTTAAGGAATGCTTTAATCGCATCAGGATTCTTGGTCATAAAATCTTGCTTAACCAAAATTCCATTCCCATAGAAATCTAAACCAAACTCGTCATAGAAAAAGATTTGGATATCATCCATAGTCTTGCCACCTTTGATCAAAGATGGAATGACCGAAGTGTAGAAACCACTGACAGCATCAACTTTTCCTTGCAACAAGAAAGTCTCACGCAGCTTAGGTTCCATCGTGTCCCAAGTCACCGAATCAGGTGCAATCTTTATCTCTTTCGCAAAAAGTGGGAAAAGTTTTCTAGGACCATCACCTGCTGGTGCGCCAAGTTTTTTGCCAACCAAATCGGCGGGGGTCTTAATTCCATTTGCTTTAAAAGTCACAATGGAGAAAGGAGCTTTATTTTGGTAAAAAGCTACTGCAAGGATCTTGTCATTAGGATTTTTGTCATTGAATTCCATGGCATTATAGACATCGCTAAATGCCATGTCATACTTGCCAGTACCAAGCTTACTGATTGTGTCAGCATTACCGAAGCCGCGCTCATAACTAACATCCAATCCTTCTTCAGCAAAGTAACCCTTTTCAATCGCCCAAATCAGAGGTGCATCAAGACTTTGTTTCAAAAAAGGTAGTTGTACGCGAATCTTTTGTTTTTCCTTTTTGTCCGTGCTAACAGTTTGGGGAGATGACGCAGTAGTAGGAGCAGCAGTCTTGTCTCCAGTTTTACTAGGTGGAGCAGAGTTACAAGCCGCAAGAAATGCTGTTGAGGCGGCAATAAGAAGAATTCTATTTAACTGTTTCTGGAAAGTATGAAGCATTATTGCCCTGTTAAATTTGAAAATGTATACTGTATACAAAACTATTCCTCATTTAAGGGGAGTAGAAAAGAAGTTTCTGTATAGATCAATACAAAGAAATATGCCTTTCAGAGCAATCTTCATCCTGATTTATGTGTTGAAAAACCCTATAACTAAGCAAGCCAGCAATTCTAATTTTTTGACTTTCATCAACTACAGTGCTGTAAGTCAAAAAATTAGAATTGCTGTAATTAAGCCCAAAGGTTTGTTAAGACTTCAAAACTTTGATGTAAAGTATTAAGTACTAAAAGTTTGATATCAATTTGATGAGGGTGTTTACTAATGACTGGTATATCGATAGATTTGGCGGCAAAGTCTCCTCTTTATGTCGGTTTATTATTTGGTGGACAGTCAGGCGAACATGATGTGTCAATTACATCGGCAAAAGCGATCGCCTCAGCCCTCAGCCAAAATCCTCGTTATCATGTTCAGCCTTTTTACATTCAACGCGATGGCACTTGGCGCAGTCCTGATGTGTCAAAACAAGTATTAGAATCTGGCAAAGGTTTACAAGATTCAGAATTATTAACTAACGCAGCATTTTTCTTGCCAACAGAAGTTCAGCAAGTAGATCTATGGTTTCCAGTCCTCCATGGGCCAAATGGTGAAGATGGGACGGTGCAGGGTCTATTGCAATTGATGCATAAGCCCTATGTTGGCAACGGGGTACTTGCTTCTTCGGTGGGAATGGATAAGATTGCGATGAAGGCGATTTTTGCAAATGCTGGCTTACCTCAGGTCAAGTATGTGGCGCTAAATCGTTGGCAATGGCAACAGGATGAGCCAGCGTGGAGTGAACACATCGAGGCTACTCTTGGCTATCCTTGCTTTGTGAAACCTTCTAACCTTGGCTCCTCAGTTGGAATTTCCAAAGTACGCGATCGCGAACAGTTAAAAGAAGCGATCGCTAGTGCCACGAGCTACGATCCGCGCATTATCATCGAGCAAGGCGTAGTCGCCCGTGAAATCGAATGTGCTGTCCTTGGCAATGAACAACCCCAAGCTTCTGCGATCGGTGAAATTACTTTCACTAGCGATTTCTACGATTATGAAACTAAATACACCGCTGGTATGGCTGATCTAATCATTCCCAGTAATCTGCCTGACAACGTGACTCAAGCAGTTCAGTCAATGGCAGTGCAAGCTTTTCAAACTGTCGCTGGTTCAGGTCTAGCCAGAGTCGATTTCTTCTATGTAGAAGCAACGGGCACTGTCTTAATCAATGAAATTAATACTTTCCCAGGATTCACTTCGCTGAGCATGTATCCCAAATTATGGGAATACTCTGGTATTCCTTTTGCAGAACTATGCGATCGGCTTGTTGAATTAGCATTAGAGAAGCACGTTTAAAGATGAAGAGCTATTATTAGTAAATATTCAACCATGAGTTATTGCAAATAATCGCGCTTTAAAATCTGAAATCAGTATTTATAAGTTAATGAAAAAAACTTTAAGTAAATCTCGAATGATAACAAGCCTTAAAAAAGAGCTAGAGAAGCATGAACTATGGCTCAAAAGTAATGGCAAGCAAGGAAAGATATTCAGCGTAGTTGAAGAAGATCTTCGAGAATTAGATCTAAGTAAAGCTATTTTGATTAAAGCTGATTTTAGTGGTTCTGATCTTAGTAAAGCTAACCTCAGTGAGTCTGATCTCAGTGAGACCAAATTGATTGGCACAAATCTTAGCGGATCTGATCTTTATGAGGCTATTTTTATTGGGGCTAATCTTATCAAGGCAGATCTACATAATGCAGATCTTTTTGGGGCTAAGCTTCTTGGGGCTAATCTTAGTGAAGCTAACCTTTGTGGGGCTGATCTTAGTGACGCAGATCTTCGGGGAGTTCAAGCTCTTGGAACCAATTTTAGCTCAGCAAATTTTACCAATGCATGTATTCAAGATTGGAACATTAATAGTGAAACAAATCTAGATAATGTTATCTGTAAGGCAATATATTTGAAATATGACGATATATCGCATAAATATACTGATCGCCGCCCTAGCGATGAGAATACATGTTTTGCTTTAGGTGACTTTACTCAACTAGTAAGGAAGATTGTAAGTACAGTTGATTTAATTTTTCGTAATGGGATTGACTGGAAAGCGTTATCTATCTCGTTAGATAGATTTAGAGTTGAAAGTGACGGTGGCGAGCTAAAAATTCAAGCAATTGAAGATAAAGAAGATGGAGATTTTGTCATTAAGGTAAAAGTCCCTCCTGATGCAAACAAGCAAGCTATTGAACAATTTTTGAAATATGAATATGAAATTGCAAGTAAGGCTTTAGAATCACAGTACCGATCAAATCTAGAAGCAAAGGATCAGATAATAGATTCCTTTCGTCAGCAAAATACAAATCTTGTAGAAATGATGAAGCTTATGGCTGCAAGACCCGTTACTCTTATTCAAAATCAATCTCAAGGTCAAAATGTGATGTCTGACAACTTTAATATCGATCAAAGTCAAGCTAATAATCCCAATGTTAATCTAGCTAAGGATCAGGCTAAGTTACAGGTCAACCAAACAAATAGTGTTTCAGGTCAAGAGCAATATCTAGCAAAGACCACAAAAGAAATTCAGCAAATTTTTGAGAAGTTATCTCAACGATATCCTGATGCATCAGATGACAAAAAACAAACTGTTGTCGAACTTGAATTTTCACAAAAAGCTGCAAAAGATCCGACTTTTAAAACCCGTTTGCTAAGTGCTGCCAAATCTGGCAGTCTTGAATTAGTAAAGGTTATGATGGATAATCCATTTGTTAGCGTTCCTCTAGAAACGGTTAAAGGTTGGTTTGATACTTGATGATTACTGAAGAAGAAAATGATCGCGCTTTAAGTATTGTTGAAAGTCTGCTAGCTGAGAAGAATCTGTCTCCAGAAAAAGAACAGATACTTCGACTTTTAGTCTCGCTAGTTGAGAAATTTGAAGATGAACATTATCAGTTAACAGCTTCAACTCCTCATTCTATCTTGCTGCATCTAATGGAAGAGAGAGGACTAAAACAAACTGACCTTGTAGGTTTAATTGGCTCTCGTGGAGTAGTTTCTGAGGTTATCAATGGCAAAAGAACTATTAGCAAAAGTCAAGCTAAATCACTTGGCGTGGTTTTCCATGTCGATCCAAGCCTGTTTATTGATTTTTAGGATTAAATGAAGCAATCTTTCAAAAGTTTTGCACAGCAAAACTTTTGAAAGATTGCTTCGGGTTTGAGCGCAAAGCGCTGTAATCATGCAATGCTGCTGCGCTTGCGGGACTCTTTGTAGGAAGTAGTCACATTGCGTAAACCAGACTTCACCATTTGTTGTTCTAAAATCGCAAAAAAACGGCGGCGATCGCTACCAGTGACAACCGCCTGATTATGCGCCTCAGCTAGGGCTACAGGATATCCATAGCCTTTTTGTACTTGCGCAAGAATGATTTGCAAAGCTTGCGATCGCAGTTCTAGATCCAATGCAGTCCAAGCTGGCATCTCAATTCGGGCGATTTCTGTCCCGACATGGAGATAGCAAAAATAAATTTGATGTTCGCCATATTCTTGTAAAACCCTTGCGTGGCTTTTCCAAAGAGGACTGCATTCTCCCACTTTTAATAGCCGACTCCATAAAGTACCATCTCGCAATGGTTGAATTTGACTGCACGGCGCAGAATCCAGAGGCTTAGCATCACAATGGGTTTTGCAATCAGGTTGCTCAAACGGACAGATTTGCAAGCGCAAAAAATTAGTGGCTTCCGCAGCACGAGGAGCGCTGATATATCCTACCAAAGGAATTCGTTGAGCTTTCAGGGCATCCCATGCAGCCAAAATATCTGGCAAAAGTTGAGATCGCGCATCAGCAGGAATCTCATCAAATTCCCAATGAACTAAAGCTCCATCGGTGAAAGCTAACATCGGTAGTTTAGGACTAGTAGCGAGAGTTTCTATGGCTAAATTCGCTAGAGCAACATTTTCTGCAACCGTGCGCTTAAAAGTCATCCATTGCTCAGTCTGAATTCCCCATTGACGAGCTTTGTAGAGGTCTTGCGTTTTATAAAATACTTCAGGAACATTATCCAGCAATGGATAGATGCCAGAGTTATAATAAATCGCCACTCGACCAATGTTAATCAAATAGCAATAGGCGATTTCATGGCGGCTGGGCGCGATTTGAGATCCATCAGTGGCTAATACTATGTGTGGCGTGGAGATTGGTGATATTGCTTGAATTTCTGATAGATCTTCAACTGGTTCGGCGCAATTAAAAATTAGGCGATCGCGATAATGTTCACTTTGTTGAATGAGTGATGCTTGATTTATAACTGCTTGATGAAATATGGTTTCTGCGCGATCGAGTTTGACTGTCAGCTGCTGAGCTTCTCTCTGCAATTGTTCAGACATCCCTTGCATCTGTACCATCAATTTCTGTAAATCTAGCATAGTCGTCTTTCTCTGTTTAAACTTAAAACAAGAAAATTGGCATTTGAAAATTAGTCTTATTTTCCGTTAAAAAGTGATTGAAAAAACTCGGCGATGATATCCCCCAAATGATGCTCTGGGAAAATATTTATACCTACTAAACTTTTGAAAATATATAGCAAAATCAGAACGGCAATAATCTTTATAATTAATAAACCGATAAATCCAAATGTTTTAGGCTTCTCTTGAGG
>JANNDZ010000690.1:0-1834 GCA_031378395.1 Pseudanabaena sp. OTE_75_metabat_487_sub | reverse complement strand
ATCGCCAAAAGACAAACTCAGGCAGAAATCATCTTGCAAAAAGCTAATTATTTCGCCAAAAGACAATTGTGGGGTGATGTCCAAACAACTATTTTGAGCATCTGGCAAGATGAAAAAGAAGGTAAGCAGATTAATTCCATTAATCCCTCTTCACCCAATGATGAAATTCAAATTTTACTCACCGAAATTGAAAATACATTTCCAATATGTAATCTAGATAGACTTTAAGTTTTGCTCTATTGTTTAACTTGTATATGGAGAGCATCGCTCTCCATATACAAGAGTCTTTGAGATGTTTTAGTACTTAATTAGTCAAACACAATTAAGATCTACTACCTTGGCTTACCCAACAGATCGAGAACACCCTGCTCGATCTTATCTTCTAACCAACTTTTCGGTTCTAATAAAGTGGCTGACTCTGGTAACTTACCATTAAGCTGAAGAATTCTATACTTCAAGTATACTTTAGTGAGAAGACCTCCAGATACTAATAATCCTCGATCGAAAATACTTGCTCCTTGCTCCCTATATACATCTAGGCTCTTACTATAGTATAAAATAGCTTCTTGTACGTGCCCCATTTTGTCATGAACGTGGGCAAGACCTAAGTACAAATTGATATCAGTCGATCCCAGATTTAGTGCATTATTAAGATCTGCCAGTGCGCCTTCACTATCTTTGCTTAAACCTTTAATATTACCCCGATTAATATAAGAATTTGCTGAACTCGGATTTTTTGCTATTGCTCGATCTAGATCTGCCAGTCCTTCTTCGTTACGTTCTAGATTTATTTTTACAATGCCAAAATTACTGTAAATTATATTAACTGGATAGTTTTTAATTACAAGGTCGCGATTTTTAAACCCTTCATAAGTGTCGATTGCATGTCTGCAATCATTGAATGCGTCTCTAAATCTTCCTATGCTATTATTCAAAATGCATCTCACATTGTCAGCAAAAATATTGCGACTATCTATAATAGATACACGATTCAATTCCGAGATTGCTTTTAGGGTATTTCCAGTGAGATAATACGATACAGCACGACTTTCTATGGCAGTAATATTATTGGGATTTAATTCAATGGATTTGTCATAATCTTGAATAGAACCTTTTACATCACCTAAAATATGTTTTCCAACGCCTCTAGCCATATATGAAATTGAATGGCTAGGGTTGATACTAACGGCTGTATTGTAATCTGCCAATGCTTTTCGTTTTTCTTTGAGCTGAGAATATATCCAACCTCTGAGAACATATGCATGTAAATAATTAGGTTCGAGATTGATAGCTTTGTTGATTGATTTTAATGCTATGTACTTTGATGATTTAACATTTTTAAGTTCAGGTTGAGACGAGCTATTGTAGCTAGCAATTAGAAATCCATCTGCTGTTGATGGATCGATATATTTATTATCGTTGTTGGAATTAGGTACTGTACTATTTACTTTGAATCGATTGATTGGAATTCCTCTATTTATACCTATCTTTTGGCCAATTCTAGAGTTGTCATTATTAGTAATATCTGTTCCCATAACATATCTATCGCCCAGTCCGTGAATAGCAACTACTCGACCTTGGCTATCAAACACGCCACTACCACTCATACCTGGTAACGTGTCAGAATCATAGAGCATTGTATAACCGCCACCATCACCTTTTAATCGATTTCTAATATTAGCAGCAACTTTCCCAGTACCAAACTTCCATCTCGGTGCCTCAGACAATTTCCATTTTAATTCCTGAGACGGAAAACCTGCTGTATAAATAGAATCTTGATTTTTAACTTGAGCAGAATTAGCAAATTGAGCGATGGGATAAAGTTTTGAACTCC
>JANNDZ010000661.1:0-1873 GCA_031378395.1 Pseudanabaena sp. OTE_75_metabat_487_sub | reverse complement strand
TTTTTACCTTCGAAGTTTCTTTTTCTATAAAGGAGCCTTCCATTTTTAGATAAGGGAGCGGTAAAATTTGTGTTGAAGTTTTTTTGATGAGTATGTATGGACATCTGCTTCATCTTTTTACTAAAAAAATTGGCTGAAATTGCTAATTCCGCAATTGAGAATCAGCTTTAGCCTGTAGTACAATCAAGCGCCCAAACTTTAACGAGAATAAAGAGATCGCCAATCTCAGGCAAAATTACAAGATGATAAGTCTAGAGCAAGCTGAGATCGCATACACAATTCAAAAATAACGATCGCAGTTAGCTTTTTGAAAATTAGGATTTCTGCGATCTCAGTCGACTTTTAAAACTAGGATTTTTGCGATCGCAAGTTGTCAAAATTCTGATCGCAACTTTCAATTACTTTATTCCAGATCGCAAAATGGAGTTCTTTATTGCGTTTGCGATCGCTTCTAACTTCTAAAACTTGAGTTCCCTTGGCACTCAGAGAACTCATTACGCGATCGCGAAAATCTTGCCAATCTTGAATGAGAACATGTTCGCAATCATAGGCGGAGATAATTGGCGCAAAGTCTAGCCCGTGGGCTGTGCCGAAAAATTCTTCAAAGGTGTTTTCATATTTGGAAATTGGTAACAAATCAAAAATACCACCACCATCGTTATTTAAAAGAATCACCGTCAGGGAAATATCATATTTTTTAGCAGCTAACAATCCATTCAAGTCATGATAAAACGCTAAGTCTCCACAAATGAGAACCATCGGGTGATCGCATCCCCATGCAGCACCCAATGCACTAGACAAAGTTCCATCAATGCCATTAGCACCACGATTGGCTAAAACTGTAATTGGGAGATCGCTATGGAAGAATGTATCCAAATCTCGGATCGGCGTACTGCTTGCTACATAAATACAAGTATCGGCAGGAAGAATTTCCGCAAGTTCCGCATAAACCTTACCATCAAATAATTCTTCAATTGTGGATAGAGATTCGGCGATCGCATGTTCGGCAATACTTTCTGCTAGTTCAAAATCTAAACGCCACTGTTTATCTTGCCAAATTGGTTGAGCATAGTTCTCTAAATAATTGGCTAACTGTTGGCAAAAACTTGCAGGATAGACATTTAAGGCTTGGGTAATTCCATGGGTAGGATCGCTATTGGTGCTGCCGACCACGATTTGCTGACAGCCGATATGTTGCTGTAACCAGAGTAGATAACTTTTGGAAGTTGGCATGGCTCCAAAACGGATCACAATTTCTGGAGCAAGGGCTTTACAGAAGTTTGGCGATCGCAAAAAGCTATCATAATGTCCAATTTCGTTACCACGATGTGCGCCCGTAGCTTCGATCAGTAATGGATAGCCTGTTGCTCTTGCCAAGCAGCGCACAGCATCTAAAAACTCTGGTGGTGAGTCATATACTCCTACAACTAGCACTCCCTTAGGATGGCTAATAATTTGATTAGCTATGGTAGCGATCGCATCCTTATCCAGCGATCGCATTCCTACAATTACTTGACTATAAGCATCCCCTGAAGGATTACCAAACATTGCTTCTGGACTGCTGAGAGCTAAGTCTTCTGGTACATCATTAGCAACTGGTAAAGGTGGCATCGGATCAGCAAAGGGGAAGTTGAGATGGACTGCCCCTGCGGGTGAATCGCCTTTGCCAAGCGCAATGCTTACAGAACGACCAATTAGCGATCGCAAATAGCGCAATCGAAAACCGAGAATCTCTGGAGTTCCCACTTCAAAAAAGTAGCGAACATGTTTTCCATAAATATTAATCTGATCAATAGTTTGCCCAGAACCACAATCGCGCATTTCTGGGGGGCGATCGGCGGTCAAGACAATAAGTGGAATCTGACTGTAATAG
>JANNDZ010000643.1:0-6814 GCA_031378395.1 Pseudanabaena sp. OTE_75_metabat_487_sub | reverse complement strand
CATCCATGCATTTCAGGATGGCTTCGATTGCCCGTCCCACACCACTTCGCTTGCCTAACAGTCGAATGCCATTGACTCCTAGAATCATATAGATAATTTCCCTTTTCTGACTAACCTTAATTTCATAGGAGAATCCACTTGGGTAATGTGATCATACTATAGAAGTTTGCCTAAACTTAAGATAGTCTTCCACAATCTCTGGAAAACTACGTGCACGATATCCTAATTTATCTTTAGCTTTTTGAGAATCGTAGAAATGAAACCGATGAGCACAATAGTGGACTTCATAGGTAAAACGGGGGCGCTTCCCTGTAATCTTACTCATAGGTTCTTGTATAGCCGCCACCAATCCAGTCACAACCGAAGGGATCGGCACAAAAATGCGTTTCACGCCAAGATGCGCGGCGGTAATTTCAACTATTTGCCGAAAAGTAACATTTTCACCCCCAAGAATATATCGTTCCCGTGAAGTTCCCTTGGAAATAGCCCTACAAATTCCATCTACTACATCCTCTACATGAACAGCGTTAATCCCACCTAAAAAATAGGGAACTATGGAACTGCGACAAACTTTTTCAATCATTTCACCACCTCGAAACTTTGAACCAAAACTGCCGAAAATTGTGCCTGGATTGACTACTACTACATCTAGCAGTGAATCCTTTTGACTTAAAACCGCTACTTCTGATTGCCATTTAGAAAGATGGTAGTTTAAACCACTGCTTTGGAGATTGAATTGGAAAGTTTCATTGGCTGGAATATTGGCATTGGGAGGAATCCCGATCGCCGCCACACTACTTACATGAATTAGCCGTTGTACCGAATGCTGTTTGCACGCTGCAATCAGGTTTTGCGTCCCTTCTACATTGATTTTGGTTTGAAGTGTGCGTGTCTGTCCCCAGTAAGTGAGGTGAGCTGCAGTATGGATGACAATTTCTTGATTTTCAACAGCCTGACCTAAGGACTCAACATCGTTCACATCGCCAACGGCATATTCAATGATTGCTCCACTGATATGACTAGTATTGGAATTGGGGCGGACAAATGCTCTCACCTGATGCCCGTCACGTGCTAAACGTTGGCACAGATGAGAGCCTAAAAATCCAGTTGCCCCAGTAATCAAGATTCGCGTCACAAGTTTAACCTGCTCTTAAGTTGTTGATTTAAATCTCTTTTCAAAATAGCTTTGACCGAAGACAAACAAAATCTGGGCGATCTGGCTGCTTGCTCGATCAGCAGTTACTTTTATCGTTTTGTAAAACCAATCTAAACGACTATCATCTTTCAAAATTCCTTTGCGGTTAATCAAGTAATTGCCAATTAGCTTGGCAAACCATAGTAGAGACTGGATTTGTTCTTTAGAGAGATTCTCATTGCCGATAGCGACTTCATGACTACTGATGTAGGCATATTCATCCTCAGTCACAAAACCCTGTGCGATCGCCCAATCTCTCAGTTTCGTACCAATAAACGGCGAAGCTGCTGTAAATTGCACCCAGTTTGGCTGTAGATCGATCGCAAATTTAATGGTTCGGAGAATACTCTGCACCGTGTCTCCTGGCAGACCCACAATAAAAAAGCTGAAGGTCTTGATGCCAAGTTCGCGACAAGTAGAAATCATTTGCACAAACTGCTCTTGTGCAATTGGTTTGCGTCCCACATTGATTTGAATTTGAATATCCGCGCTTTCAATGCCGAAGTTAATGCCACTACAGCCAGCCTTTGCCATCATTTTTAAGGTTTCTGTAGTCAGGCAGTCAACACGAGTTTCACAGCGCCACTCAAACTGCAAACCGCGATCAATAATCTCTTGGCAGATTTTAAGGACTCGATTTTGATTGAGAGAGAAAATTGGATCGCGAAACAGAATATACCCCACATTCAAATCTTTGACTAGATGTTCAATTTCATCCACCACATTCTCAGCAGAGCGATGCCGCCATGCTAGTCCCTGTCCTACAGGATAAGGACAGTAATTACAGCCGATTGGACAACCTCGAGAAGTGAGCATAGGCAGAAAAACACCTGACAGTCCAGACTTAGTAGAGGATTTTGGCAGTTGGTATTTTTGAAATGGGAATAATTCCCACTTGGGAAAAGGCAGCGAGTCCAAATCTTTAATAAGCGGACGATCCGCATTTCTACGCCATTCCTGCTGCTCTCGATAAACCAAGCCAAATATTTCTGCCTTTGAGTGATTTGTCATGAGTTCATACACAACCTCATCTGGATCGGTGGGAATGATGTAGTCGATGCATTCCTCTTTCTGGATTCTCGCAACCACATGCAAGACTACTGGACCGTAAATGCCAATCTCAAGATTGGGAATTTTGGCTTTGATTTCACTACAAACAGATAAATCCCAATCTAGAGTTGGGGCTGAAGTGCGGACAATCAGTAAAATCGTTGTATCACTTTCATTCCCATAATCCAAAACTAGGTTTTGGATTAGCTGCTCTTTCGTTAACTCTAAGCCAAGACAATCTTGCACCACTACAGAAATATTGCGCTCGACCAGATAGCTGGTGAAATACACCAAATCCAATGGTGGAAAAAGGGTTGCTCCAACTGGGAAAAGTTGCCCAAATCCACCCATCGAGTCTTTGTTAGAGACATATCCAGTAGGACTAGGAGGATTCATCGCAATAACTTTGTCAAAGCGAGTTAAAACAGGGTTGGTTGGATGTTCGGTTACAGTAATCATGGGTTTTCCTTATACTTTACAACGTGAACGAAACTTTGTTGACTCTTCCAAAACGGGGTTCACTGGAATGCTAAAACCTTTTGATAAAGATTTACTGTCTGCTCTGTAACCCTTTCCCAAGAGTATTGTTGCACTGCATACGATCGCAATCGGTCAGGGTGGTACTGATGGCGGTGCTGGAGGACGTGAGCGATCGCTTCAGCCAAAGCCTTTGCATCTTCTTGGGGAACAAGTAATCCCACTGATTCGTTGACGATATCCTCTGGACCGCCGCAACGTGTTGCCACGACAGGAGTACCGCAGGCAAGTGCTTCAACAAGAACTGCCCCAAAGGTTTCACGCAGGCTGGGCAAAACCAATAGCGCACTCGTCTGCATTAAGGCGGCAACTTCAGCAGGAGTTTTTGGCCCAAAAAATCTAACTTTGTGTTGTATTCCTAGCGATTGGGCAAGCGATCGCAAATGCATCTCCTCTGGAGCCTGATAACCCCATAGACTTCCTCCTACGATCACCAACTCTGCATCTGGATGGATATCTAACAATCTATGCATCGCTTTGAGCAGATAACCAACCCCTTTTGAGTTTTTGATCTGACCCACATAGAGGATTTGGTTAGTCTGCCGAAGGGACTCAGAAGATGGCAGGGTGAAGAGCGATACATCAACACCAATAGGAATTGCGTGCGTGCGTTTAGATTCACCAGTAAAGTGCGCGACACTATCTTGCAAACTCCGACTTGCTAAAATATGGGCATTGCATTTACTGGCTGCCATCACTGCTTGGCGACGGACAGTCTGATAATCATTCAGCCAAGGATGCCAGAAGGCATGTTCGGTAATGACGACAGGAACTTTATAGCGATCGCCAAGCTTGGTTGCCACAACTCCATCTGGGTAGATGCAATGAGCATGAATCAAGTCAAATGGAAATTGCTGTTGGATTTTCTGAACTAATTTTTGAATCCCGAAGAAATACATGTCAGCCTCAAAACGGTGAAGGGAATAGCCCATTCCAACCAAAAACCGAGGATAAAAGACTTCGATTCCATTGACAATTTGTTTTAAAGGAATACGGCGATATCTACTGTAGGGAATAAAGTCTGGGAGAGGTGGACAGTAAGGTATGGGAGAAATGACTTTTATCTCGCAATCTTTGGAAGATTTACGCACCAATTGCTCAACCCACAAACCTAAAATTGGGGTTATTTCATTTGGATAGTTCCTAGAAAGTACAAGAACCTTAAGAGCCATCGTAAGCTACTAAATAAGTAAAAAAAGAAAGGATAAATCAGAAAGATTACAATGTTATTGATTACAGTATCACTCCTTTCGACGTAATTCTATTTTATTAGGAATTCTTAATATCAATCGTGCCTGATTTAACAATTTTAATTGATCTTTGCGATTGAAACAAAAGAAGAGACTAGTTGAAAAAACAACTTCACATCCAAATTTAATGGCAATAATCAAGGGAGACGATGGATTTGTATAGCTAAAAAAACTACCTGCGAGAAACAATAAAATCAGACCATATGTCATGATCCCTACTAATCTGAGAGAGGGCTTCAGACCATGACGAAAACAAAGTTGAGCCATGGTCACAAAAAAGATCACCATGTTAGAGAGTAATAGTCCAAGCCCAATACCAGCCAACCCATAATATGGAGCTAAGAACCATCCAGATACGCCAAAGATAAAATGTCCAGTTGCGATCGCAACTCCATAAATTTTCAAATCATTCAGACCAATGATTAGAGCTTGATTCACGCCTGCCAACTGAATAATATATTGGGCAATCACAAATATAAAAATGACGCTGCCCACTTTGATGAATGCATGTGAAAATAGAAGCACCACTAACCATTGAGAAAACAGCACCATGGGCATCGCTAAGGCAACCGTGATGATCGCTAACTTCTCCTGAAAAGCCAAGGCTGCTTGCAATTTTTCGGCTTTAGGAATATCGCGATTCAAAATGGGCGTGAGATATAAGCCATTTGCGGGATTTAAAATCAAGTTCAGCACACTAGCAAGAGCAAACGCCGCTTGTAATAAGCCTGCTTCGACCTCTCCAAAATTTTTGAGAATGGCATAGCGAGTCACAAAGTAAGCTAAGGGGTGTAAAAATGCAGAAGCATATAATAGTAGAGAGAAACTGACAATATCTGGATTTTTACGCAGTTCTTGACGAATGCTATTTCTAGTCCCAAATATTGGTAAATGTAGGTTTTGTTTGAAATAATACAGGGTGATGCCGACAATCAGGAATCCCGCTAGTAAGTTCCCGATATAAAATCCTTGTACACCTGCGATCGCTACGCCAATACAAACCATTGTGGTAATAACTAGGGCAATGCCAACATCCATCAGTGCCGCCTCTTTGACTCTTCGTGCTGCGGCTAGAACATTTTTGAGAAATCCCTGCATCGTGATCAGGGGAATGCTGACTAAACCAATAACTATGAATGTTCGATATTGCTGAAGATGTTGCCCCAACAAAGTGGGATAAACTAAGACAATCAGAAGTCCGATCGCTGATCCTGTCATTGTTAGCAACAGCAATAGCCTTAAAAGATTGCCATAACTTTGCTTGAAAACTTCAGAACCCTGACTATGAGAACGAGAGAGAAACTTGACTGCGGCAAAAGGCAAGCTAAAAGCACTAAGTTGGGCAATCAACTGAATGACTTGATCGACAATGCTAATAATGCCCACTCCCTCAGGACCGAGCAGAACCGCAATCGTTTTGGAACGGACAAAGGTAATCGCGATCGCAATAATTTGAATAGCGCCAATAGCGGCAATAATTTTGAGCATTTCAGCCTTGGTCTAAAGAATTTGAATACCAGTGTCTTCTTGAATAATTCGACCAAACATTTGAGCAAAAGCCTCTTTGGTAAATGGTTGAAATTGAGGCGATCGCAAATAGTCTCGAGCGTTTTGTTTATACTGATTGAGATCAGATGGACTAAGAGACTTGAGATAATCCCTTAATTCTCCATAGTTTGCAAATCTTCGCATATCAATAAAGCAATCGGCTGGAACATATGTCTCAATATCAGGTGCACCCCAATAGATGGGAATCGTACCTGCAAAGAAGCAATCAAATATTTTTTCTGTAATCCAGCCTTTAAGAATCGAATTTTCAAAACATAAGGCAAAAGTATATTTTCCTAATGTTGCTGACTTTGACTCTGACTTGCCACGGTAAACTTTGCGGGCTGCCGTTAATAGAGGATCGGGGAATATACGTTGCCACTGTTCTAAACAAGCAAACATGATGCGCTTGATTGTCCAAGGAACCCATGTTTTACCAACACGGAATGAAGGTTTATCCCAACCAAAGCCATACAGGTCGATTTCATTACTATGGCTAAAAAACTCAACAGCTTTGAGTCTCTCTGTATATAGTTCTTGCCAGTAAAGGCGGGGCAGTTTATTTGAATTCATCATCACGAGAAAGTTGCGATCGCTTTGCTGCCAAATTGATTCATGTACTGATTCAAAAGACTGAGGAATAAAGAAATGTTGGCAATGGATGTGGCTGCGTAAAAAAGGTTTCAGAGATTCGCGATCGCTAAATGAAAAAATCCTCTTAAAATACTTCTGCACCTCTGTCAAAGCCAGATACTGATTTGGTTCCACGATCGGACATTCAAGTGCAAAGTAAGCACTAAGAACCACATCATCTCGCCGAGCTAAAACCTGATAGTTCTGTAAAGGAGCCATGGATATATAAAGATTCGTGCGACTGCAATATTCACCACGCAGTAAATAATCAGCCGTATGGATTTTGATCCCCCTTGCTAAAAGCCAATCACGCAGATAGATATAGGGGGCAAGAATATCATCGCCAAGGCTATTGTTGGTTGCATTGAATAGGGCATCACTGTTAAAACGGGGTGATACAAAGTCAATAAATACTGTGATGTCATGATCGTTGTCCATAGGTCAAACCTTCCCCCCATATTCTGTCCAGACTAATAGTTTAGTTAGCGGTTGTCTCAAGCCCAGATAAATTCCGACCGACAACACAACTCGCATCAGCAAAACTCGCAATTTTCGCCGCAATTTTCGTTGGTGGGGATCGGTAAATAATGTTTGCCACGGA
>JANNDZ010000929.1:0-6468 GCA_031378395.1 Pseudanabaena sp. OTE_75_metabat_487_sub | reverse complement strand
AACAACCAACTAATTTTTAGAAAAATGACTCAGACTTTTACAGCCACACTTCATCATCAAGGACAAACATTTACGGTGTCTGTCCCTGAAAATCAATCGATCCTTGATGCTGCGATCGAGCAAGGGCTAGATTTGCCATGTTCTTGCTATGCAGGTGTATGTACGACTTGTGCATCTCAAATTGTCAAAGGTGAAGTCGATCAAAGCCAAGGTATGGGCATTGGCGGCATGGGTGAAGAGCTAGATGCCAAGGGCTATATCCTTTTATGTGTATCTCACCCTAAGTCCGATGTCGAAATCTACACCGACAAAGAGCAAGACGTATATGCGATTCGCTTTGGACATAGCTCCTAAAAATTTTCCAGCAAGAGGGCGCATTGCGCTCTCTTGTTTGCAGTAAATCGATTAGCAATATCTTGTTTTGCTTGTTCTCGAAAATTGATGAGGTAATTCCCACATGACAGTAAACACTCGCACACAACTCCATCAACAAATTGACAGTTTGCCAGATCACATCATCGAACAAATCGCTAAATTCACTCAAATATTAACCACTAAACAAGAAATCTCAGAATATAGTGATTGGGAAAGTGGTCAATGGCAGGAGTTTTCACTTGCCCAATTTTTTAGTGAAGATGACGAAATCGAGTATTTCTTGGATGATGCTATGGAAGTCTATAAATCATGAAATCGGGAGATATTGTTCTAGTTCGGTTTCCTCAAGCTGACTTAAAGGCAGGAAAGCTCCGACCCGCATTAGTTGTTGCGATCGCGCCTAGTCGTCATTCTGATTTATTGCTTGCTTTAATTTCATCTCGCATATATCAAGCTATTCCCAATTTTGACGACATCATAGATATATCTGATGATGACTATCTGGTGACAGGACTAAAAATTACATCTGTAATTCGATTAAGCAGATTAGCAACCGTTGAATCATCGGTTATTAGCGCTCGTCTTGGTAATATTTCACTGGATAGATTGAAACGCATCAAAATTCGGTTGATTGATTGGATATCCACGTAATCTCGAAATATCAGCGATCGCTTTGTCGTTATTTGAATTAGTTTTTAATTTGTTAGGTCTGAGACCTAAATTACAAGGCACAAGAAAAAATAGTGAGATGATATTTTAGTCGTCAATAGGGTTAGGTGCTAAACTAAAATTTTAGGGTAGTAAATAGTAGAGGCAATTACTATGAGTGATATTCAGTTTTGGAAACCTGTCTATCAATTGTTTAAGCCCGACGAACCTCTAATGAGGAAAGACCTAGAAGATTTCTATGTTCGGCGAGAGGACAGTCCTGTTGATAGTTTAGTGAATTTGCTGGAGATGGAGGATACAGCCGCAAAGTTCCTGCTTTCAGGGCATCGTGGGGGAGGCAAAACTACGGAACTACGACGGTTAGAACAAAAATGTGTGTCAGAGTATACGGTGGTTTGGGTAGATACCGACACGGCATTGGATAAGTTCAACATTGGCTATGCTGAAGTTGTAGTACTGATTGGGATAAGTATTGTTAAACAGTTAGCAGAAAAAGGATGGTTCTTACCAAAAAATCTGGAAAAAGATTTGTTAGAGAGCCTTTCTAAGGTCACATATCAAGATAAGAACAGTGGTGGGGGCAATTTAGAACTACCAAAGTTATTTCAAGATTTGGGGATGTCCCTAAAGGTTGGTTTTCAACGAGAAACATTGAAGACAAGAGAGGTTCGTCCAGCTTTGAGTGAGATTATTGCCAAGGTCAACGCGATTATCGAGGCAGCAGAGAAGGAGAAGCCAAAACTGTTGGTAATTGTAGATGGTTTGGATCGGAAGGATTATGGGATTGCACTAGAGATGTTTTCTAGCACTTTGATGACAGATCTGAGCTGCCATATCGTGTATGCGATTCCAATCTCACTCCGTTATTCTCCAGCTTTTAGGTTGCCGATGCAGAGTTTTGAGAAATGTCTCGATTTAGCTAACATTCCTGTTTTTAAGTGCGATGAACAAACCCGTCCAATAAATACATCAGATCGTGTGGGACGGCATATCCTCGCTTCTGTGATTGAAAAGAGACTGCATAAATTGGGAGACAGTTATAAGAGACTTTTTCTGCCAGAAGCACTTGATTTACTCTGCGAAAAGAGTGGCGGCGTGATGCGTGATTTAGTTAGGCTAGCGAGGACGGCTGGAGAAGTTGCCTTTCGGAAAAAGATGAATGAAATAAATTTAGCGATTGCTCAGGATGCAATTCGCTAAGATCGTATGGACTATACGATCGCAGATTATCACTTCCCAGAATTAGATACTGTTCACCGTACTGGTGCGTTAACAACTAACTCTTTTGACTCACCCACACATGGCAAGATTGTAATTTGTGATGAGCTTTTGCACTATAAGTTGGTATTGGGATATCACGATCCAAAATTCGGGCGTTGGTTTGATATCAATCCGATTTTGTCAGATGATTTAAAACGCTGGCTAGCAGCCAAGGAGAAGAGCAGTGAATCAAGCAACTGAAACATTATCTTCGATCGGTGAAGCCGATCTAGAAGAACTCGGCAAACTAGTTAATGTAGTGGCATTGAGCGATCGCACTCTTACGTTATTTGCGATCGCACCAGAAAGTGCGCCAGATCATCCTGTAGTCAAGCAACTCAAAGAGCAGCTTGGCGGATTGGATGAGTCGTTTCAGTTTTTGACTTTCTTTTATAGTGATAATTCTCTGTTTGATTTTTTAGCCGATCTCGATAAGCGATCGCCATCAGAGTCAGGACGGCGAGTAATTTTAGCGTTTGGATTGGAACAACTGCCAACTCCTCGCATGAAGAAGGAAATGGAGCAGTTGAATCTGGGACGGGAAGCAATTTTCGAGCGGAATGTTGTGCTGATATTTTGGCTCAATCGCTCTGGCTTTTTGAATGAATTTCGCAGTCGCGCCTCAGATTTTTGGGATTGGCGAGGTAAAGTTGCGGAGTTTGAGACTCGCAATCCCCTACTTTATCCTTATTTGGAATGGCTGATTGCTGAAAACTCTTACTTAAAGATGGGTGGAGTAATGCAGGACAATCTACAAGTGTATAGCCTTCTCTATCGCATATACGTGTCATTACAAGCAGAAAAACGACAGCAGCTAACTACTGTAATAACAAAGAGTCAGCAAGAATTTCGAGGAAAAAGAGTAAATCGGATAGAGTCCTTAAGCCTTGATTATCGGTTTGATGAAAGTGACGATATAGGGGATAGGCTTGCCCTTGAGATAGAGCTAGAGATGGAAGTGGAGGGGACATATACGAGTGAACCGATTGTAGAGAAAGTAGATATTGCGGATGTCGTGCGGAGTCAGTATGCCTGTAGTGTCATTTTAGGTGCACCGGGGGCAGGGAAAACGACATTACTCAAGTACTTAGCACTGCATTTTGCAAAGGCAAAGCGTGATGGGATAGAAACTGTTTTGGGTGGTGCAGATCGTGAAGATTTAGGCAAAACACGATTACCGATTTATTTGAAAATTGCTAATTATGCCGAATCTTTAGAGGAGCATTCCGATCTGAGTTTGCTCGATTATTTAATTCAGTTTTATCGTCAGTGGGAAAATTATTTTGACGATCAAGAGGCTTCTGAGGTAACGGAACTACTTCTATCTCAAATGCAGATGGGAAATTGTCTGATCTTATTGGATGGTTTAGATGAAGTATTCGATCAGGCAAGTCGTCGGCTGATCGTAGAGCGAATTAACGAGTTTGTCGATCGCTTTAGTGCCAACAAGGCGATCGTTACAAGTCGGATTGCGGGTTATCAAGAAGTGAAACTCAGCAGTCGCTTTACTGAATTTACTATTACCGATCTAACTATTGCCCAAGCGAGTCAGTTTTTACATCGGTGGTGTCTTGCTGTGGAGCAAGCCCAAAAGCCTGAAGCAACGTTAGAACAACAGGAGCGTGAAGGCGATCGCCAAGCGCAGTTAATTTTAGGCGATATCGAAAAAAGTGATGGGGTCAAGCGATTAACGGCAAATCCTCTATTGCTGACGATTTTGGCGCTGATCCATCGCAATGGTGAACGCTTGCCCGAACGACGGGTAAAGCTCTATGAATTGGCTGTGCAAACCTTGACTGCTGATTGGCAACTAAGCAAGAAGTTACCTAACGCTCAAAAAGTGCTTTTGCCAGAGGGTGAAGTTGTCGAGTTGCTTGCGCCAATGGCTTACTGGATGCATGAGGAAAAGCCATCTGGATTGGTTACACACGAAGAGGTGATGCAGCAACTTGCGCCAAAATTAGCAGAACTGCGTGGGGAGTTACCTGATGCGCCTGTGGTACAGCAAGCTGTAGAGGAGTTTTTGCGTCGGGTGAGAGAAACGACGGGGCTATTTGTGGAAAGAGCACCAAATACTTATGGATTTATGCATCTGACATTTGAGGAATACTTTGCGGCTCGTTATATTGCGGATAATGAGATTCCTGATATTTTGGCATTAATCCAGAAACATTGGCATGAACCACGTTGGGAAGAGCCTATCTTGCTAGCTCTAGGCTATTACGGTAGCCATAGTCCGAAATTAATTAATCGTTTAGTAGAACAATTGTTTGCTGATTTGGATCAGTATCAACCAATCGTTAATATAGGTGACATCAGAGTTAGATATCATACGTCAAATGGTAAAGTCCTTGTTTTCTCCTTTTTAGATGAAGAGTCAAATATTCGGCAGAAAGAATCAGAAACCATATTGCCAAAACTACTTCTAGCAGGAAAAGTTCTCAGTCAGACTGAACTTAATAGTAGAATTCGAGCTAAATTAGTTGAGAAATTAGTCTTAACTTATGTAGGCATACCTGAGCTTTGTTTTAATGAAATTGAGAAGGAGATCGAAAATCAGGTATTGGATCTTTTACGCCAAATAGAAAGTTTTAATCAGACAAGAGAAGTCGAAACTTGTCTGCTCAAACTTAATGATAATGTATCGCTTCCTGCTTGGAAAAAAATGAAAATCCAGATAGCAAAGCTACATCTGGCATTAGATAAAGCTGGACAAGAATTAATTGAGCTTTTGATTGAGTTAGTTCTGCAATTAGATCCTTTCTGGTTTGGATTTCTTCTAATATTTTTTGAAGATGGACTTTTGGGCGATAAAATTAGTGATGCTTTAGAGATAGTTCAATACAAAGATTTAGACCAATCTATTCAGATTGGTCTAAATCTTATCAAAGCATTATCTTATTTAAATGGAGAAGATATTGAAAAAGCAATTACTATACTAGTAGATCTAAGTGAACAAGAAAATCGATTCATTCCTTTGATTAAATGGTCAATCGCAGCTTGCTACAAAGCGGAAGGTGATGACTCTAGAGCACTCAATTACTATCAAGAAGCTTTTGAACATCTCAAATTTTATCCAAATCAAAATGCTTTATGTTGTTTTTTACAGTGGTGGGCAGCAAGTTATAATTCTACCAATATGTATAGTGAGGCATTAGCATGTACTCAACAAAGCCTGATACAGGTTAAGAATATGCACTGGCAAAATGGATGTATATTTCTACAGGAATGTATAGCTGATACTTATACAGACTGGGGCAAATACGAACTTTCGATTGAGAATCTTCAAATTGTTCATACACTGTATATTGAGAGTGGTTGCAATATTTTGATAGCAGAGGCTGAACAAAAACTAGGTAAGTCTTTCTATAAATGGGATAAGTATAGAGAGGCGATTATCCATTATAAAAGAAGTCGCGATTTTTATCAGCAACTAGATCAGAGCGAAAATGTTGGAAATCAGTGGGAAGAGCTAGCAGACTGCTATCGAGAATGGGGGAAATACGAACAAGCATTAGAGTGCCAGCAGCAATGTCTTGAAATTCGGCAAAATTTGGAGGATCAATCCTCCATTGCAGTTACCTACTATAAATTTGGAAGAATCTATCAAGCATGGGGGAAATATGCGGAAGCGATTACCCATTACGAGCAAAGCTGTGATCTATATCAGCAGTTAGAAAAGCCTGAGATTGTTGCTAATTTGTGGAATTGGTTAGCGGGCTGTTATCGTAAATGGAATAAATACGAACAAGCAATAGATTGTCAGCAAAAATGTCTTGAGATTCGCCAAACTTTGGATGACCAGTCCTTAATTGCAGATACCTACTATCAATTTGGAAGAATCTATCAAGCATGGGGGAAATATGATGAGGCAATCGCCCATTACGAACAGAGCTGCAATCTTTATCAGCAATTAGCAAAGCCTAAGAATGCTGCTAATTCGTGGTATTGGATGGCAGTTTGCTACCGTGAATGGCGTAAATATGAGAAAGCATTGGTAGCTGAACAAAGAGATTTAGAAATTCGACGACAGCTAGATGATCGACCAAATATAGCTGATGCCTACCGACAATTGGCAAGTATTTATCAAGCATGGGGTAAGTATGAAGAAGCGATCGCCCATTACGAACAAAGCCGCAATCTTTATCAACAATTAGAAAAAAC
>JANNDZ010000624.1:0-2391 GCA_031378395.1 Pseudanabaena sp. OTE_75_metabat_487_sub | reverse complement strand
GGTATTAGGAGCTAAAACCCAAAACTGTTAAGGTGGGCTTATTAGCCCGCCTTAACAGTTTTGGGTTTTATATCGATTGCTCTAATTCTGGCTCTGGTAAAAATACTTCGAGCTTTGGTGCATGACCCCAAAAAGCTTCTAGGTCATAATATTCACGCTCTTGAGCCATCATGGCATGGACAATAACATCGCCGTAATCGAGCAGAATCCAAGTGCCATCCTGTTCACCTGCAATATGGCGAGGCTTGCGCCCAAACTTTTCGGCGATCGCCTCTTCTGCCATACCCGCAATCGCCCTTACTTGAGCCTTAGAAAATCCCGTGGCAATCACAAAATACTCAGCCAGACTCGACACTTCACCGATCGCTAGCAAAACGATATTTTCTCCCTTGCGATCGTCGGCAGCGATCGCTGCTGCTTGTGCCATTTGATAGCTTTGGTCTTGCTCTCTCTCACTTAGTTTGAGATCTGTGGGGGTAGCGATATCGGTTGCGATGGTCATAGTTGGCAGATGTACTCCTGATAAATTATTTCAGCACACTAACATTGTAACTTGATCTCAAAGTTTGGCGCTGTTTAAACATTTAGGGGCAGCGCGGAGCGCTGTCCCTAAATGTTTAAAATCTTTTTTGTAATAACAATTTCTTTGGTCGCCCCATTAGCCAATAATTTACAATACCTTCTTGGCTATGCAGTCTGTAGCCAATGCGATCGTACAGATGACGCGCAGGGTGATTGTCTTCAAGAACATGCATATAGAGCCGCGAAAACCCCCATTGTTTCACCGTTTGCTCTGCTGCTAACAAAAGTTGTTTTGCCACGCCACGTCGTCGCCATTGAGGATGCACTGCCAAATTAAAAACATAGGGATATTGCTGCATTTCGCGACCTAGCCAAAATTCTCGATAGGGCTTAATAGGTACATATCGCATACAAATTTCTAGAGAAGCGATCGCTTGAAATTTATTGGCAGGATGGGTGGCGACAAGACAGGCATAGCAGGGTGTTTTGTCGCCAAACCGACCGCTAAGATCAAGCATGATGCCATAGCGCAAAATTGGATATACCAGATCCGTAAAGCAGCGTTTCAAGAAGTTGTCTTGGTGATCGGCATTCCGATAAAAGCTCTCAGTCAAGATATCGGATACATGACCAACATCTCTAGAGCTAGCTTGACGAATGGTAAACGAAGAAGATGGACTTGGCACATTCAGCGCTAACGGCTTAGCGAAAATAATTTAACAATCTCAGTTATTATCACTAATTAATTACCCAAAATTTGTCAGGTTGCGCCCCAAATGGGCGCAACCTGACAAATTTGGATCTACTTGTGCGATCGCAATGACCAATCCCGACAATCCCATCTATGTTCCTAGTAAAACTATTCGCCCCCGCAAACAATTTGGACAACATTGGTTGCGAAGTGATGACGTGTTAAATAAAATTTTGCGTGCGGGACAATTGCAACCAAGCGATCGCATTTTAGAAATTGGACCAGGGACTGGTAATCTCACTAGGTTACTTCTGCCCTTTGTGGAGTCTCTCACTGCTGTAGAAATTGATCGCGATCTTTGCGAAAAGCTTCGCAAGACAATGCATCAAAAGAATTTCCACTTGATTGAAGGGAGCATTCTCGATATTCCTCTTCCTGCTCAGACCAATAAAGTAATTGCGAATATTCCTTACAACATCACAGGAGAAATCCTGAAAAGACTATTAGGAACTCTCTCAGAACCAATTCAACAATTCGAGCAAATTGTATTGCTTGTTCAAAAAGAAATAGGCGATCGCTTAGCGGCGAAAGCTGGACATAAAGCCTACAATGGTCTCAGCGTCAAGATTCAATATCTTGCCGAATGTCAGTTTATTTGTGATGTTCCTGCTACTGCTTTCTATCCACCACCCAAAGTTAACTCAGCTGTTGTCCGCATTATTCCTCGTCCCCCTGTTACCGCCGCCAGCGATCCTAAGTTTCTAGATCGGCTACTCGCGCTCGGTTTTGCGACTAAGCGCAAGATGTTGCGAAACAATTTGATTTCGGAAATAGATCGAGATCAATTGGTTCTCATTTTAGAATCCATGGGAATTAATGGACAAGTCAGAGCTGAGGATCTAGATGTTTCTCAATGGGTTGCCTTAAGCGAAGCCGTAATCAAGTCGAAATCATAGCAAATGGAATTTGATGCTATCTCTGACACAATTCAAAAATAGCGATCGCAGGTTAATTTTTGGAAATTATGATTTAGGCGATCGCTTTGGTTTTGAAGACTTTGGCATCTTGGGCTGTTTTGTGGAAATCTTTTGCAGTTTTTGGACTTGTTTCAGAGTCAGTCCTGTAAATTTGGCAACTAAATCTGTAGAGATGCTGGAACTCAACATGTTTAGGGCTAT
>JANNDZ010000578.1:0-9370 GCA_031378395.1 Pseudanabaena sp. OTE_75_metabat_487_sub | reverse complement strand
AAAAACCGATTTTGGTATTTCCAGCGCCTTTGGCGCTGGAAATACCAAAATCGGTTTCATAATGAGAATTGCTGACAAAAACCAAGACATCAAAAATTTAATGGCGATGGCGATAAAGTGAGAGACTAATCATTGGTGAATTGCAAACATTTGAGCTACGAGTTTGGAAATAAAATCTTCTGGGAAATCTTCAAAGCGCTCTTCCTACTGGCAGATACGAGATTACGTCTACCCCCAGCGTTTTCTGATTGGCAAAGCATTTTTATGTACCTTAGTCTTTATCGGCACAATGCCCCTCCTTGCCGAATTACTAGGACGGGTTGCCCAAGCACTTAGCAAGGGTGATGTCACCGCCATTTTGCAGATCGCTGCTTTCACCGTGATTATGTTTGTGTTTCGAGGATTGGGTCAGTATGGACAAGACTCGATGATGGCGCAAGCTGCTCTGAATGCCGCGAAAGACTTGCGGGTTGACGTTTATTCCCATTTGCAGACTTTAGATCTAGATTATTTTGCAGAGTCCCGAACTGGCGACTTATCCTATCGCCTGACTGAAGATATCGATCGCATTGGCGAAGTAATCGGCAAGTTTTTTCATCAATTCATTCCGTCAGTACTGCAATTGATTTTCATACTGGCGTATATGATCTATTTGAATTGGATCTTAACCCTGACCACTCTTGCCGTTGCTCCCTTGATCGCCATATTAATCGCTTGGTTTGGCGATCGCATGTTGAGGCTCAGCCGCCGTAGCCAAGACCAAGTTTCTAACTTAGCAGCCTTACTATCCGAGATTTTTAGCGGTATTCGGTTAGTTCGTGCCTTTGCCACAGAATCCTATGAGATCGAGCGCTTTAAGCAAGAATCCGAGCAAAATAGCCGTCGTAAATATGCCGCCGATCGCGTTAAGGCTATTCAATATCCAGTAATTGGCTTTTTAGAAGCCGCAGGAATTTGTTTTCTATTTCTACTTGGTGGTTGGCTAATTTCTAATAAATGGTTGCTTCCTGAGCAGTTTGTTGCTTTTGGCGCAGGGGTTGCACTATTGATTGACCCGATCGCCAATACCACTGGTAGCTATAACGAAATCAAACAGGCTGAAGCTTCAATTGATCGCATTTTCGAGATTTTCGAGATCAAGCCTGTTGTGATCGAAAGGCACGATGCGATTGCTCTTCCTGAAGTCACAGGCAAAGTCGAATACATCCATGTTGGCTTCCACTATCAAGACGATCGCCCTGTTCTCACCGATATTAATCTAGTCGCTAATAAAGGCGAATCGATCGCCCTTGTCGGTATGTCGGGAGCAGGAAAATCCACTTTGATGAATCTGCTGATGCGTTTCCATGATGTTAAGTCTGGCAAAATTCTCATCGATGGCTATGACATTCGCGATGTCCAAATCAAAAGCCTCCGCCAACAACTAGCTCTAGTTCCGCAAGAGAACATTCTCTTTTCGGGAACCGTTGCTTCTAATATTGCCTTTGGTCAGAAGGATTATGATACTGAAGCTGTTGAAAATGCTGCACGAATCGCCAATGCCCATGATTTTATTATGGAACTTCCCCAAGGTTATGACACTTGGGTGGGCGAGCGTGGTGTGAATCTGTCAGGTGGTCAGCGTCAACGCATTTCCATCGCTCGTGCTGTCCTGCGTAATCCCAAAATTCTGATTCTTGACGAGGCAACTTCTGCTCTTGATACCGAATCGGAAAGCCTTGTGCAAGAAGCCTTACAGCGCCTAATGCAAGGACGCACTACATTTATCATTGCTCACCGCTTAGCGACCATTAGAAATAGCGATCGCATTATCGTTTTAGAACAAGGTCAAATTGTCGAATCGGGAACCCATGACGAACTGCTTCAAAAAGCAGGACGCTACTCTCAATTACATTCCCGTCAGTTTGATACTAATGCGTTCTAAAACGATACTATAAATAGCAATCAAGTTCTTTTAAATTCTCTCAATGCCTGAAGTTCTGCAATCAGTCCTGCAATCAACCATTGATGGTATCGCTGTCGGCAGCATTATTGCCCTTGCCGCAGTCGGTTTAACGCTTACCTATGGCATCTTACGCCTTGCCAACTTTGCCCATGGTGACATTCTCACCCTCGGCGCATACCTTGCATTTCTTGCCAATACCACGCTCAAACTGAATATTGTGGTGTCGATCGCCTTTGGCAGTATTATCTCCATCGGCTTAGTCTTAATTTGCGAAAAAATCCTCTGGCAACCGTTACGCGCCAAAAAAGCTACCTCAACGACGATGATGATCGTTTCGATTGGGTTGGCGCTGGTGATTCGTAATGCGATCGTGCTCGTTTGGGGTGCAAAACCACAGAAATATGATTTGCCAACTTTTCCTGCGATCAAGATTTTTGACTTAGCCATCACCCAAAATAAAATGGTAGTGATTGCTGCCGCGATCGCAATTATCGCGGGGCTTTACTACTTATTGCAAAATACCAAGATCGGTAAGGCGATGCGAGCAGTTGCCGATAATCCTGAACTTGCTAAAGTCGCGGGGATCAACGTCAATGCTGTAATTATCTCAACATGGGTAATCGCAGGCGGGATGACCGCTTTTGGTGGCAGTATGTATGGCTTAATTACCAATCTCCGTCCGAATATGGGCTGGTTCTTGATTTTGCCAATGTTTGCGGCGGTGATTTTGGGTGGGATTGGGAATCCCTATGGTGCGATCGCAGGGGCGCTAATTGTCGGTATTTCCCAAGAAGTTGCTACTACTTGTCCTGTTGCCCTAGGCGAATTACAGAAATACTGTATTGGCACAGAATATAAACTGGGCGTGGGTTTGGTGATTATGATTTTAGTATTGCTCTTTAAACCGCAAGGCTTATTTAAAGGCACGATATAAAGATTAAAAGCCTTGCAAAGCAAGGCTTTTAATCTTTATTGAATCAATTCACCGAGGCATTCGATCAATTCTCCGACCACAATTGGTTTACTGAGATATCCGCTTGCGCCGAGGCTGAGCGCTTTCTGACGATGCCGATCGCCTGTGCGCGAAGTCAACATTACTACGGGGAGCGTATGCCAGAGGTCATGGGTACGAATAGTTTGGAGTAAATTAAATCCATTAACTCTTGGCATTTCCACATCAGAAATTACCATCGTTACTTTTCCTTGAACTCGATTAAGTACATCAATTGCTTCTTGACCGTCACGACAGGCGATCACTTCAAAATCTAATTGTTTTAATACGCGCTCCAACATATTTCTTGTAGCGATCGAATCTTCGGCAATCAAAACTGTTTTTACTGAAGTTTGATTGGCTTCTTGACTAGTTTTTTGGTTGCTATTGTTTGATACTTGATTTTTAATTTTGCGGCTATGTCTTATATTATTTTCAAGTATGAGTGCATTCAAATTGTCAGGAATTAAAACAGGTACAACTTGCCCTGTGCCTAAAATTGTACATCCTGCCAAATAATTGGGAGTTGCAACACTACGATCAAATGGTTTGAGAATTAATTGACGTTCCTCAATCAGTATATCGATCGCCACAGCGATCGGCACATCGCTACGATCAAGTACTAAACAAACTTTAGAATTTAGTACTTCATTACTGGAATAGCTATATGGCAAGGTTTGTTTGAGGTGTATTAATGGGATAAATTTTTTCCGCCAAGCAATTTCTATCGAATTACCTGAATGAGAAATTTGCGCTTCGGCATAGGGAAAAATATCTAATACATCATTCGCAGGAATAGCGACCAGATTTTCACCGATCGCACATATCAATAGGGTAACTAAGCTCAAACCAAGTGGTAACCGAAGCGTGAAAGTTGTGCCCTGTCCTTGTAATGTCTCAACTTGGATATTGCCGCGCAACCGATTGATTTGCGATCGGACAATATCTAATCCCATTCCCCGCCCAGACATATCACTCACGATATCACGGGTAGAGAAATGGGGCTGAAATAGAAAATTAAGAATTTCTTGCCGAGGAATTTTACTGATAGGGATTTCGGCTGGACAAATATTCTTTTGGACAGCTTTTTTATATACTTTATGCAGATTAATGCCGTCACCATCATCCTGAAGAGCAATTACTACTTGGTTGCCAGCAATAACGGCACTAAGCGTAAGTTTTGCGACTTCTGATTTCCCTAAAGAAAGTCTAGTCTCAGGGCTTTCCACGCCATGATCAAAAGCATTGATTAATAGATGATTGAGCGGTGTCTGTAACTGCTCCAATATTACTTGGTCAATCAGAACATCTTCTCCAAGAATAACTAACTCAACTTGTTTGTCATAGCGTTGACAGAGGCGCTTTAGTTGTGGCAAAAAACGACTGGCTAAGGTTTTAAAAGGAACAAGTCGTGATTGCGTAAGTTGAGCATAAAGTCGATCCAAATCCTGTCGCAGGTATTCTATTTCTTCACCCAAGTCTCGATAGCTAAGATCAATGTCAGCACGACTTTCACGGACTCGTATTAGAACTTCCTGTAGATTTTGCAGAGTAGTATGGGATGTAGAATATTGATCGAGTTCTAATTCGTCAAAATCATCGTCTATGGTAGTTTCAGATTGATTATTGATTAAATTACTTTTAGAATTATTGATCGGCGTAGCGATCGCAAGCTGATCGTAAACAGTTTGCACTTGCTCTTGTAATGGAATCATCTGCAATACAAGAGCTTGTAAATTCTTATTGGTTTGTCCTAATTGCTGTTGTTGTCGAAGCAAGCGCTCATGGCGCAAAATCATCTCTGCGACTATGTTGGTCATACTCTCAATTTGTGTGGAGGGAATTCGCAAATATGACACTGCTTCGGTTGAGATCGTTGCGATCGCTTGCTCTTCTATCACAGGTTGAGGCGTTACGACGGACTCTTTAATCTTTTCTTCGAGTTGCCAAGAAGGTGGCGGCGGTGGTAATTCTGAGATTTTTGATTCTGGCGATTCTGATAAGTATTGCAAACGCTGCGATCGCAAGCTACCGATCACAACTTGCACTTCTGACAAAAGGTTAGTACTATCCTTTCCTTGCTGAAGGTACGCCTCAAATGGTTCCACTGTATGAATGAGCCAATCCAGATTTAAGGTGTCACCAAGTAGCAAGCATTCATCGCAAAAGTACTGTAATTCTTCTTTGATTTTAGTTTCAGATAAGGTAGTAGAATTTAATAGTAATTGGGTCTCTATCTGCTTAATACAAGCTTCTAAGTCCTTTTCTAAGGAAGATCTAACAATAGAACTAAACGTTGACTTTGAATTATTTCGATTATTTGTAACTGCTTCAACTGGTTCATTGAAAGATGGGATGTGAGTCTCAACTTGGAATGTACTTTGGGATGTGGCTATGGATTTAGAAAGTAAGTTTTCAGCTTCTTCTTGAATACTTAATGATTCTTTTTGCTGATCCGCTACATTTTCTAGTAACAAATCTAATCTCTGCAAAAGTTCTAGATCAATTTTAATATCAACTAAAGAATTAGATGGCAAGTTACTCGCCTGAGATAGTACTGCGGCAACTTCATCAATACCGTGACTGAAAACTTCGGCAATCGTATTGCGATCGCAAAATTCATCATGCTGCAAAATCTCCAGCATATCTTCTAGTTTGTGCGCAAGTTTACTAAGGCTGAGTAATTCAGCGATCGCTGATCCTCCTTTGAGTGAGTGAGTAGCGTGCATCAAGAAAATATAGTTAGGCTGTCCAGCTTGGATTTGAGCTAAACCTTTTTGAAGATTTGCCAAATAGCCAGGTGCATCTTCGCGAAGAAAGCATTGGCGAGTTTCTATCGCAATCTCAAGCAAAACTTCTGGATTTAAGGTTTTCATTGATATTATTCTCAAATATGACAGCGAAAAAGAATAAGAATAACGGCGCGAAGCATCGTTATTCTTATTCTTTTTCCAGACGGAACTGACGCACAGATGTCTGTAGCTCATCAACTACACCTACGAGTACTTGCAGTGAAGAAACTACTGTCTGCGTATCCGTGGCTGTGGATTGGGCGATCGCATTGGCATTTTCCATAATGCTATTTACCTTTTGTGAGACTTGCGTTTGTGAAATCGTACTACTAGAAATCGTCTGTAAATAGTTATCGATAGTTTGACTCAGTTCTGCTAAGTCCTTCAGCGTTTCCTTCGTTTCTTCAACCGACTTTGTACCTGCGACAACTTCCGCAGTCCCCACTTCCATCGCTTTTAAGACTTCTGTGGTTTCATGCTGAATATTGGTAACCAGTAATTGAATCTCTCTGGTAGCATCAGTAACTCGGTCAGCTAAGCGGCGCACCTCATCAGCAACTACCCGAAAACCTTGACCATTTTCACCTGCTCTTGCTGCTTCAATCGATGCATTGAAAGCAAGTAAGTTGGTTTTTTCGGAAATGTTGGAAATAATGGCAACAATTTGCGAAACCTCTTGCGATGACTCAGCAAGTTGCTTCATCTTCTTTGAAGTCGCTGCAACTGTAGAACGAATTGCTTTAATACTGCCAACAGTCCGATCCATCTTTACATCGCCTTCACGAGCTGAGATCGCAACACGTCTTGCCATCCCGGCAGCATCCTGAGCCGACTTGGCAACCTGCGCGATCGATTGGGTATTTTGTTCTACAGCTTCAAGTGCTTGGGCGATCCCATCGGATTGAGCCAAGGATGAGGTAGAAAATTTTTGCACCGAGCTTTCGCTTTCCTTCGCCAATGACTCAGCATGGATTGCCGTAGATTTAACTTCTTCCACCAAAGTCCGCAATTTCCGAATCGTGGCGTTAAAGGCATCAGCGATCGATCCAACTACACCGTCAGTTACCCTTGCTTCAGCCGTTAAATCCCCTTTTTGCGCTCCTTCAATTTCTAAAAGTAGATTGATAACTTCCCTTTGCAGCAATTCCTTCTCTTTCCGTTGGGCTTCTGCTTCCTGTTCCTTGAGCAATGACTGTTGCGCTAGAGCTTTCTCAGATATCTCGATACTGTCTGCCATGCTATTAAAGGATTGCGCCAATTCCCCGATTTCATCACTAGCAAATATCTCCGCTCTTGCTTTGCGATCCCCTAAGGTAAAACGCTTGGCGATCGGCGTGAGTGACTGCACAGGCTTAGCAACAACGCGATCCAAAAATCGTGCTAATAAAATATCCAAAAGGATGACGATCGCAGCCGAAATACTCAGGGCAATCCATGTATTTTTCAACAAACCGTTCATTTCGGTTTCAGGCGTACCACGCACCAAGATGCCAATTGCATTGCTATACTTCGGTACACCGCCTTTATCGGTTTCAACAATCCGATTAGGAACTGCTCTCGCAGCCATTGTGTAGTAAGTATCACCCACTAAAACTCGACCAGTCACTGTTTGCCCATTTTCGGCTGTTGCCGCCCGATTGAGTAAATCATCTGCCGCCGCTCCTGAAATGGGCAGATTCGGATTACTAGTTTCAAAATTTGGCTGCTCCACAGAAGTCGCGATCGCAAATTCGCCCGAAGATTTGCGATAGTACACAGCACTATATCCACCTAGCCCTTTTTTACCAGTAGCCATTGACGTTGATGCTAGAGCCTTGAGCGTATTCTCAACGATCGGGGCTTTCTTGTTGACAATATCGCCTGAAATCAACACGCCAATCACTTTCTGCGTTGCAGGATCTTTTACCGCCGTAGCCGTGTAACGAATCAAGGAATCAGTTGGCGTAAAGCCCTCAGGCAGAGGCGGTGATTCTTTTTGAAGATCATCGGCACTAACGATCGCTGTTGCCTTGATCTGATTTGGCTCGGCAATAATATCGCTAACTAAATTATTGGGGTTAAATTCCTGTCCTGTGCGATCGGCATTAGCACTGACAATTACTTTTGCATCTATACCAACAAGGGTTGCATATTCGATCTTTCTTGCCTTGATTTCATTTTCTAAAATCGTCTTTACTTGATCTTTTAATGGAGTTGGAAGTGGTTGCTTACTTGCATAAATACTTGCAGCACTAATTACCGCCACGTTATCTGACTGCCCCCGAAATCCAAATCCCATCTGATTGATTTTGATATTGTAGTTGATGTCCATAACTGACACCTCAGACTGAGCCTGTCTGAACAACTGATCTTGCAAAGAACGCCCGATTAAGAATGCACCAAACCCAACCAATGAGAGAGAGAGGAATTCTGAAGCTAATAGAGCCATAAACTGCTTTCTTCCGACAGGGAAGTTATAAAACCATTGCAATGGTGAAGATTTTTGCTTGGCTACAGCTTTTGAGGATTTAGTTTCCTTTTTGGCTTGCTTGCTGTCTTTAAGAGGTAATGACTTAGAGCCTTTTGAGACAGTATAAATCTGTGAATTAGCTAGTGAATTTACCTGTGGCTCAGATTGCGACGAGACTCCTACAGCTTGCCCAGTTCCATTCTGAACTTCTCCCATAGCTTCGATCGCCTTACTTGCGATCGCGGCATACGTACCATCTCGATCAGAATCAATAATTTGTTGATAAATTTCTCTAGCCTTATTTACATCCCCCTGACTTTCTAGGTCATAGGCATACAAAATCCGAGCCATAGGATCGTTGTCATGAGAGGAATTGCCATTACCATTGCCATTGCCATTAGAAGCTAGGGCTACAGAAGTTAAAGTGTCGTTGTTTGAAGTCATGGCTTTAGTTATAAAGTTACTAGAATTTCTATTGAATGGACAAATTTGGCTCATCAAATTTAAGGGCAAAGAGAAAAGTTTCTTCCCCTTAGTAATCTCTATGCTGTAGATACCTCAGCTAATTGAGCCATCTCTTCTCTATCATTCATATCAGGATTTAAAACCCGAAACATCTCATTAATGTTGACAATTCCATAAGTATTGCCATCTATCTTTGCTAAACCTGACAATAAAGCTTTAGAGCGTGTAGGCAATTTATCTGGGACAGGAAACAACTTCTGCGTGTCAAGGGTAATGATTTCCTCAAGCGCCATCACCACACAGGCGAGGCGACGTATTCCTCCATCTGGCAACACAGTGCGCAAGGCGATCGCAATAATTGGTTTGGCAAGTGGCATTGGTTGAATGCCAAAAAACTTCTCTAAATGTAAAACCCATAGCAAATTTCCCCGTTGATTAGTAACCCCCAACAAACAAGGATGTACACCTGGAATAGGACTTATATCTTGAGTCTGTAACTGGATAACCTCATCAACATAAGCTACTGGGATCGCTATCCGCAGTAATGATGAAACTCTAAGTCGGCAATATTCTTGAATCATAGAAGTATTCTTAGTAATATGAGATAAGCTCTCTCATGCTCCAAATCTGTTGTGGGGGGGGCCGCCCCCCCCAACAAAATTTGGTTTAATTTAAAATGTTTTAAAAAGGTTTGATTATTTTTTTTGGAGCAAAAAGGATAGTAAAAA
>JANNDZ010000559.1:0-1755 GCA_031378395.1 Pseudanabaena sp. OTE_75_metabat_487_sub | reverse complement strand
TGCGGCGCAAAGCGCCGCACATCCTTACCTATTTAGGACTACCAAAACCTCCACTTTGTGGAGGTTTTACTTGATTGCATCCAAAATAGAATTTAGTAAATTGGGAAATCTTGTATCTAAATCCTCGCGACGTAGAGAATTATAATGTTGAGTCCCTTCTAATCGCGTATGCATAACCCCTGTATCTCGCAAAACCTTATAGTGGTGAGATTGTGTGGATTTGCTCATTTCCAAACAAAATTCGCCGCAGGTAATCTCTTTTTTGGATGCCAACATTTTGACAATTTGTAAGCGCGTTGGATCGCTGAGTCCATAAAGGACATCGGTTAAAGAAATATTGTCGCGATCGGGATGTTGATATTGACGCATTACAAAAGACTGAGCAAACAAATATTAAGTTAGTAAAATAGCTTTGTTATTTTTACTGACTTAATTATCCCATAATGTTGCATAAATTTCTATTGTTCGTATATAATCGAACAATAGAAATTTACACAACCTCCAATTATTCCTATGAGCGCTCCTCTTTTCTCTTCGGTTAAGCTCGGTCGTTATACATTGCCCAATCGGATTGTGATGGCTCCTTTAACTCGCAATCGTGCTGCTGCTGGCAATGTCCCCACAGCTTTAAATGCATTGCACTATGAGCAACGGGCTTCGTCAGGATTGCTAATCACCGAAGCGACACAGGTTTGTCCTCAGGGTCAAGGATATCCGAATACTCCAGGAATTTATTCTGATGAACAAGTCTCAGGCTGGCGCTTGGTTACCGATGCAGTTCATGCAAAGGGTGGAAAAATCTTTTTACAGCTTTGGCATGTAGGCAGGATCTCGCATCCAGATTTTCAGCCTAATGGAGAATTGCCCGTGGCTCCATCGGCGATCGCACCCGAAGGAGAAGTCTTTACCTATACAGGCATGAAGCCCTATGTCACGCCTCGCGCTTTGGAATTAGAAGAGATTCCTCAAATCATCGAACAATATCGCATCGGGGCAAAAAACTCTCTAGAAGCTGGCTTTGATGGAGTAGAAATTCATAGCGCTAATGGATATCTATTAGATCAATTCTTGCAAGATAATACCAATCATCGCAATGATATCTATGGTGGTTCTGTCGAGAATCGTGCTCGTCTATTATTGGAAGTAACAGCAGCAGTTGTGGATGTATGGGGTAGCGATCGCGTAGGTGTGAGACTTTCTCCTAGTGGCACATTTGGTAGCGTGTATGATTCCAATCGCGCTGTGACTTTTGGGTATGCAGTTAAGGAATTAAACCGCTTTAATCTTGCCTATTTACATTTAGTTGCGCCGAGAGTCGAAGGATTTGGTTCTGCTGAAGATCAACCCGATCTTGGTGCTGACTTCTTCCGTCCTATTTTTAATAATGCGATTATTACTGCGGGTGGTTATACTCTTGAGACTGGAAACGCTGCGATCGCATCTGGTGAAGCGGATATGGTTGCCTTTGGTCGTCTCTACATCGCTAACCCAGACCTAGTGGAACGTTTTGCCGCTAATGCACCTTTGAATACACCCGATCGCAATACTTTCTACGGTGGCGATGAGAAAGGTTATACAGACTATCCAAGTCTATAAACAAGTAGAGATTAAGCTTTGCTCAATCTCTACTTGTTCTCGTAAAAAAGAACCAATAGTTTTGTGGGGCGGCGTAGCCCCCCCCCAAAAAAAATGATTATTTTTTTGAGAATATAAACAAAATTTTGTGATCAAAAATCAGTAAAGATATATATCGGT
>JANNDZ010000541.1:0-4819 GCA_031378395.1 Pseudanabaena sp. OTE_75_metabat_487_sub | reverse complement strand
TCTTGAGCGTGTCTGTAAGTTTTATCACTTTATGCCAAATATATTAAATATCCCATAAAGTGCTTTTGGATTTATTTATTTCTTGCAAGTCCCTAACTCAGTATCTTTTAGCGGTAAATCGCTAACTTCCGCAAGAGTGATTTTGCTGCCATCACCAAATAACACATAGGAGTCTAGAGGACTTCCAGACTTAAATTCAGCATGGGTAGCAAAATGAACAATCGAACTTCCTGACACTTTTTCTTTAGCTATTGATGCCGTGAAGTTCTGCTCAATGTATTTGTTGGTATTTGGGAAAGTATTAGCAATATGCTCGACTTCAAAAATAGACGCAGGAAGAGCATTTTGACCAAATTTTGTCTCTCTATCCCTACCTCCAAATGCACCTGCAAAAACTTGGGTATTTGAGAATGGTTTTTTATCGCTATCAAAGAGGCTGTAAGCAATTAAGTTATTGATGCGGTATCTCTCGACTAGATATTCTTCCCCGTCATAGAGTGCGGCAAGAGGAATATAGCGGAACAAGTCGTCGGGAGCGTAAAGGATGGTATCAGTATTTGCTTCCTTTAGTTCTGCTGCGATCGGTTTAATCAGAATATCGTAAAGTTTTTTGCCAGATATTTTCACGTCTTCAGAGCTATGATCTTGCAAATCAGCACGAAAATCGGTGATGAGTACTTTGAGCTCATCTTTTTTGATGAAAATGCTGTGGTTAGTAGGAACTGTGTTTGCTGAGAAGATAATCAGTTCTAGACGGTCATCGAGAATTAGAGGATAAATCAAAACGGCTCCTTGCGGGATCTTTTGCAAGTATTCAGGGATTTTATTGATTTCAGCTTTAGACAATTGTCGAATTTGCCTTGCAAGTTTCTGATTGAGTTCAGGTAATTTCTGATAATCAAAGGCGATTAGCTGAGCATTCATCGCTCTTTCTGGTTCCAAAAGACGGATGTTTTGGAAACTGCGATCGCTACCTTTCACATTTTTGAGATAGTCTTCGAGTTCTTGGATTTTGAGCAAGTCGAGAACTTGTAAGGCTTCAGTAACTCGCTTTTGTTTGAGTAATAAATCAGCAAGAGTTCGATAGGTGTCAGCTACGGTGCGAGTATAAGCCTGCTGTTCCTCTCGACTAAGTTTCTTGAGGTCTTTACGAATGGATTCGCGCACTTTAACAGATTCTTTGAAGAAAAGAATTGCTAGTTCTGTTTGTGATTGTGCATTCAGAACATAGCCAATATTGTTGAGAGTTTTTGCTTCGCCAGAGCGATCGCCTACTTCTTTGACGATTGCAAGGGCTTGATGGTAATAAGCCAAGGCTTTGGCATATTGTCCAAGTTCATCATAAACAACGCCAATATTATTGAGAATTGTCGCTCCGCCAGAGCGATCGTTGAGTTTTTTACTAATAGAGAGAGCTTTTTGGTAATAATCTAAAGCTTGAGGATATTGTTTGAGACTACGATAAACCAAACCAATATTATTAAAGGTTACTCTTTCTACAGAAGTATCACCTCCAGCTTCTTTTATTGTGAGCGACTGTTGGTAATACTTTAGAGCTTTTAAGTACTCCCCAAGACTAAGGTAGGCTGTGCCAATGTTGTTGAGTGTTACAAATTCTTCTGCACTATTTTTTACTTCTTTACTGATTGCGAGAGCTTGTTGGTAATATTCTAGAGCTTTAGCATATTGTCCAAGGCTATCGTAAACCAAACCAATATTGTTGAGAGTTGTCCCTTCTTCAGTGCGATCGCTATTTTTTATTCTGGTCGCAAGATATTGCTGGTAATAATCTAGAGCTTCGGGATATTGTCCAAGGCTGAGATAAACTGTGCCGATATTGCTGAGTGCCGTCGCTGCTCCTGCGCGATCTTTAATTTGTTGACGAATTAATAGAACTTGCTGAAATACGGATAATGCTTCTTTTAACTGCTTTTGTTGATATAGGAAGATGCCTAATTGATTCAATCCATCAGCCTGAGACTTGCGATCAATTTCCGCCTGCGCCCAGCCCACCTCACAAAACATCCCCTGCATTGAACCCCAAAATAGTAAAGTTACCAGCGCAACTATTCCAAAACCTTTACGCAAAGACATAAACCTCCTCTACTCAACAAAACATCGTCACTAATCCACAGCAGCAGTGCTAAAATGGGCTGACGCAAGACTTAGCTAAAGCATATGCGATTTATTAACCCTAAAACTGATTTTGCATTCAAAAAGATTTTTGGCTCCGAACAAAGCCATGATGTTTTGATCAGTTTTCTCAATGCCATTCTCTACAACGGCGAGAACAGGATTAGGCAGTTAATTATCCTGAATCCTTATTTAGCACCGCGTATTCGAGGCGTTAAAGATACATATCTCGATGTCAAAGCCACGCTCGATAATGAGACGACTGTGATTATCGAGATGCAGGTGTTGAATGTCGAAGGTTTTGAGAAGCGCATTCTCTATAATGCTGCAAAAACTTATTCCATCCTACTGGATGTTGGCGACGACTATACATTGCTTAACCCTGTGATTGCGCTGACGATTACAGACTTTGAGATGTTTCCCGAAATCAATCAGTTGACTTCTCGGTTCATTTTAAAAGAGAGAGATTTTCTAATTAACTATCCCATTTATGATCTGGAGCTAGTGTTTGTTGAGTTGCCAAAGTTTCATAAAACTATTGACGAACTCGAAACTCTCGCTGATAAGTGGTTGTATTTTCTCAAACATGCTAGGGAGTTGGAGATTGTGCCAGAGAGTATGAATCTAGTTCCAGAAATCAAGCAAGCGTTTGAATTTGCCAAGCAAGGTAATCTCACTCGTGAGGAGTTAGATGAGTTTGAACATCAAGCAATCTTTATTCACGATCAGCGAAATATAGCGATCAAGTCGATGAAGCAAGGTTTGCAAAAGGGATTGGAGCAAGGCAAAACGGAGGCAACACTAGCAATGGCAACAAAATTGCTCGATCTTCTTGATGACGCAGCGATTAGTCATGCGAGTGGGCTGAGTTTGACAGAAATTGCAGAATTGAGAAATAGGCGATCGCAAGTTCAATAAGTCCGTGAATCTTCAAATGGGATACACCCATCAGGCGTAGGGGCAGGTTTTGCAACAAATCTATTGGCAAACCATTGACTTGTCTCTAAACCTGCCCCTACTGGGATTTTGTTCTATTTTCTTTGATTAATTGGACGCAATTTACTTTTTGCAAGTAGGGATGGAAGTAGTCTGAGTAATGGAAAGAGATGGGTCAAGGCAGAGAACCTGTGTGAAGCTAACCTCTAAATCTTGCTCATCTAATCTGGGAGAGCGTCTTTCTAAATCCTCTCGGCTAGGAAATACCCCACCAAATCCACCTCTAGCTATGGAGAATTGTGTTGGTGGAGCTACAACAGGTGTAGTTACAACAGGTGGAATTACAGCAGGTGGAATTACTTGAAACTCAAATGCACCGATATCGACATTGATCCCAGAGATACGGGGTAAGCCGCGCTGATCGTTACCTGTTGGGGCATTGGCGTTATTTCCTGTATCTAGGGCTGGGCTATTGGGTAAGAGAGCATGGGTTAGAGTTGTGCCTCCATTGTTGGCAAGTGGTGCAAGTTTAGGATCGACTGGAGCCGCGATCGTGCCGACGAGGGCGCTATTGGCAAAAGTCGTAGCAAAGCCATCATTTGCTCCGATTAAGTTGTTTCCACCATTGGTAAACACCAATCCTGGGAAGATACCAATCGCTAAGTCTGGGGCTTCCAACCCTCGGTCAAAGTTACCTGCCACAATTGAATTTGTAAGCGTGTATGTTCCTGAAAACTCAAGAAAAATGCCGCCGCCATTGCCTGTGCCATTGTTATCGGCATCGGCAGTATTGTTGGTAATTGTGCTGTTGGTAATTGTGCCTGCATCATTACCAGCAATCCCACCACCATCAATAGCTGCTGTATTACCCGACACAGTGCTATTGGTGAGAGTCACAGCTCCATTGCCAACAATTCCACCACCACTATTATTAGTTGCCATATTACCCGACACAGTGCTATTAATGAGGGTCACATCTCCACCGCCAAAAATCCCGCCACCACTAACATTAGCCGTATTACCCGACACAGTGCTATTGGTGAGTGTCACAGCTCCATTACTCTCAATCCCACCACCATCACCATTAGCCGTATTACCCGACACAGTGGTATTGGTGAGCGTCAAGACTCCAATGCTCCTGATCCCACCACCACCACTATTAGTTGCCGAATTACCCGACACAGTGCTATTAGTGAGAGTCACAGATCCAAAGCCAATAATCCCACCACCAGTACCAAGTGCTGTATTACCCAACACAGTGCTATTGGTGAGAGTTACGTCTCCATTGCCAAAAATCCCACCACCCAAATTATTAGTAGACGTATTACCAGACACAGTGCTATTGGTGAGCGTCACGGCTCCAGTTCCATTGTTATTTATCCCACCACCATTGCCAAATGTCCTCCCATTGATAATTCTCAAACTATCAAACGTGGTGTTGCCATCACCCGTGACATCAAATACTCGCACCGCATTGTTGCCACTCACCGTGACATTGCTTGCCCCAAACGCACCACTGATATTGAGATCTCCATTAGTGACATCAATCGCCAAGGTTGTTGCCAAGGTAATCGCCCCTTGAGCGCCATTGAAAAAGGTCGGGTCAAATCGAATGTTATCCGCACCCGCCGAAGCATTTGCTGCTGAAATCTGCGCTCTCAATGAATTTATACTGGCATCAGTCGTATCTGTTACCGTAAAGACCGCCAACGTATTTTGATAAGCACTCGTCGCAGCATTATTAAAAACC
>JANNDZ010000527.1:0-31772 GCA_031378395.1 Pseudanabaena sp. OTE_75_metabat_487_sub | reverse complement strand
GCGTCAGCAGTTGATCGACCAGCGCCTCGGCGAGGTCCAGACCGGGGTGCGCACCGACATCGACCGGCTGTCGCAACTCCCTTATTCCTGTCGCCGCCATGCGATCGCCACCAAGCCCAACGATTTCTAATTCGATCCCTCTTAGGGCAGCCCGTTCACGCAGCCCCTCAATCAAAATCGCCCCATGCCAATCACCTGAAACTTCCCCTGTACTAATAAACACGCGGCGTTTCGTCTTAATTTCTGAACTAGATTCCATACTTAAATTGGTTGTAAGAGCGTTTTGTGCCATAGAGGTCTAATGAACTCGATTTTAAATTTTTCTGCGTCTACGACGTAGAAAAATTTAAAATCAGTTTTGATAACTGTCGCCAAGTGTATCAGGACATAAAACCCAGTCATAGAGTTGCGTTGCTTTGCAGCGCAAACTCTATGACTGGGTTTTATTTTGTCCTAAGCGTGACTGGCAACAGCTATAAAAGGAGAATTGCTGGAATTTTATACTAAATGAAATATATTGCATTTGCTTATGGTACACTCGTAAAGGTCAAAAATTTGGACTAGAAAGAAGTGCCTAAGCTCAAAACTCGTAAATCTGCCGCCAAGCGATTCAAGGTGACGGGTAGCGGCAAGTTTGCTCGCCGCCACGCTGGTCGCAATCACCTACTAGAGCATAAACCAACTGTTCGTAAGAGCAGATTGGGTAAAATGGCTATAGTTGATGAGACTGATAATGACAGAGTAAGTGCAATGATGCCTTACGCCTAGTGATTGCTATCGATGAGATAGACATTGCTAGAAGTGAAAATAACCGATTTTAACGATAATTAACGAACTGCCATGACGAGAGTAAAACGCGGTAACGTAGCTAGGAAGCGCCGCAACAAAGTACTGAAATTAGCCAAAGGCTTTCGCGGATCGCACTCTAAGCTGTTCCGCACTGCTAACCAGCAGGTAATGAAAGCTCTGCGTAATGCCTACCGCGATCGCCGCAAGAAGAAGCGCGATTTTCGTAGTCTCTGGATTACCCGCATTAATGCTGCGGCTCGCCAACAAGGCTTGAGCTACAGCAAGTTTGCTGGGTTGCTGAAGAAATCTAATATTGAGATCAATCGTAAGATGCTTTCTCAGATTGCGATTCTTGATCCTGATGCTTTTACCGCGATCGTGGAAAAAGCAAAAGCGATCGCTTAAACAAAAAAAAGAAAAAAGCGGCGCTCAGCGCCGCTTTTTTCTTTTGAGAGATTTTAGGGAGGCTGTGTGAAAAAGAATCAGATTGGGACTTTTGCCTTAGCAACGATCGCAATGATTTCCTTCTTTGATGGGGGAAATTATTTCAAGTTTCTTCAGCCAAATCCTGTTGCAAATCTGGCAATTGCCGCAGAAATAAATTCATTAATAACCCCAGAAATAAATACTCTCGATAAAATCAAAAAACGGGGCAAGCTAATTATTGGGGTTAAAGATAATTTGCCTCCCCTAGGATTTCGCGATCGCAGTGGCAACTTATCAGGGCTAGAAATTGATATTGCCCATGAATTAGCCAAAGAGCTAAATATGCCGATAGAATTAGTACCTTTAAAAAATCGCGATCGTCTATCCGCATTACAAAGCAATCAAATTGATTTAGCGATCGCCCAAATCACAGTCACTACAAATCGTTCGCGCCTAGTTGATTTTTCTTTGCCCTATTACACCGACAGCACGATTGCGATCGCTAAGCGAGGCATAACTTCTCAAGAATTAAGGCTACCATTAGCAATTGGCGCTCTCAAGAATTCGGCAGCGATCGCTGCGATCCAATCTCAATTTCCCAAAGCGGCAATCATTGGTGCAAGTTCCTATTCTGATGGCTTAGATGCTCTGCAATCTGGCAAAGTCAAGGCTTTTGTCGGCGATCGCACCAGTCTCATGCAATGGCTAAAAGATCATCCTGATTATGCAATCATTGGACAACCTTTGGCGGTTCATAGTTTAGCGATCGCATTGCCGCGTGGTTTACAACATCTAGACTTACGCGATCGGGTATTTGATGTCGTTGAGAAATGGCGCAAAAATGGCTGGCTCAGAGAAAGAGCAACCTATTGGGGTTTATAGAAGTGAGTTGCGCCGCAACTCACTTCTTAGGTTTTAATATTTGATTAACAAAATGCAAACACGACGGCTACTTCTAGTTCTCTTTCTGGTGGGAATTTTGTCGGCATGTGGCATTAATAGACAAGAGGCTCCTATAGCCTCCATACAAACTGTGCCAGTTACTCTGACCATCTCGGCAGCAGCTGATTTAAATTATGTTTTCCCAGAGATCGGGAAATTATGGGAACAAGAAACAGGAAACAAAGTAGCCTTTAATTTTGGTTCCACAGGGCAACTTGCCCAACAGATTGAGCGCGGTGCACCCGTTGATTTATTTGCAGCAGCTAATAAAAAATTTGTTGAAGATTTAGATGCGAGGGGACTAATTATCTCTGATACTAAGGCGCTCTATGGCGTGGGACAAATTACGCTCTGGCAGCGACAGGATGCCTCAGTTGAGATTAAAGAGCTTAAAGATTTGCTCAAACCAGAAATCAAACGCATCGCGATCGTCAATCCCGATCATGCTCCCTATGGAGTTGCGGCAAAGGAAGCACTAAAATCAGCAGGGCTTTGGGCAATACTTCAGCCAAAATTAGTCTTTGGGGAAAATGTTCGCCAAACTCAGCAATATGTAGAAACGGGGAATGTTGATGTGGCGATCACGGCGCTGTCTATTAGTGTCAATAAATCAGGTAAGTGGACTCTGATTGATCGTGAACTATATAAACCTCTCGAACAAATGTTAGCAGTTCCTAAAAGTTCTCCACACCCAGAATCTGCTAAAAAGTTTGCCACTTTTATTAATGGCGAAAAAGGAAGACCCGTAATGCAGAAATATGGTTTTACCTTACCATCGGAGCAGTCTAAAAACTGATTTGACAAGTGATTTTACAGCCGTTAATTCTGTCTTTACAGGTAACGATCACTGCCAGCATCGCCGTGCTATGCATCGGCTTGAGTCTTGGTATCTGGCTAGCCAAGACCAAATTCTCAGGGCAATTATTTGTTTCCACCTTGCTCAATTTGCCACTTGTCTTACCGCCCAGTGTGGTCGGTTATTTTTTGCTGATCATGCTCGGACGGGGCAGCCCAATTAAAGAATTGTTGCAAATTGATCTGTTATTTACTTGGCAAGCAGGCGCGATCGCCTCCGCAGTTGTGGCTTTACCATTGATGGTGGAATCGACTAGAGCCGCGATCGCTGATGTTGATCCTGAGTTAGAAGATGCCGCCCGTGTCTGTGGTTGCTCTGAATTAGAATTGCTGGGGCATATTACTTTGCCTCTTGCCTATCGAGGCATTTTGGCGGGCTTTGGACTAAGTGTGGCACGAGGATTAGGGGAGTTTGGCGCTACTCTGATGGTTTCTGGTAGCATCCCTGGGCGTACTCAAACTTTGCCGCTTGCGATCTATGACGCTGTGCAGTCTCAAGAATATGGACTTGCTAATGCATTGGTACTACTCACAACTGCGATCGCGTTTATGTTGTTATTTCTTGTGCGGATGCTCGAACGCAAAAATTCAGCTAGTCGCTAAACTAATCACAAAAAAACTCGCATTGCGAGTTTTTTGTGTTTTTGTATTATTTGCGATCGCCCGTATAGCCAGACTCAGTTGCTAATTCATCTAAAGTGCGCTCACCTGAAAGCATTTTGCCATTGATCTCCCAAGTGGGAAATCCCTTAATGCCTTTTTGTTCACATAATGCAGTTTGCGACTTTACCCCATTAGGAGCATTAGGTGCACATTCCACATAGGGAATTAACTTTTCAGCCTCGCCAAACTTTTTCTTTTGATCTAAACAATGTGGACACCAATATGCGCCGTACATCTTGGCATTGGTTGCGGTCAAGTGCTGTGCTAAGCGTCCCGCAAATGAGTTGCTCTGAGCCGAGAGTTTACCTTGGCTACCATAAATAACTAAAGTTCCTGTCAGCGTAACTATTGCAACGATCGCGCCTGTGAAGAAGAGATTACCAACATCTTTCCAAGCATTACCAAATACCGTGAGTACCCAAATTGTAGCCATGGTGACGGCGGAGGATATGCAGTACAGACAAACCTGAGGCTGACCACCGATCTGTCCCGATGAGAGGAGATACATCAGGTAGCCGCTAAAGACAAAAGTTGACGAGGACACCATGAACAGCAAGAAATTAGCTACTTCCTTAATTTGTGCTTGCTCCTTGGGAGAATCTTTCTTGAGAATTAATGGCAACCCCGCCAAGAGTCCTATGGTGAGATAGCCCAAAGCACCAAAAATTGTTAAAGGAATACCAAAAATCTTAGCGTATTCACTACTGAGCACTAAGTCACAGCCACTGCCTTGGACATCACAGAGTGCGACTTTCTGCCCAAAGAAGTGAGTCACGGTCAAATAAGTTACCAGAGAAAAGCCAAATAGAGACAAAGCGACGATCGCAGGGCGCGACCACCGATGCAACCAAGGCTCAGATCGTTTTCTTGTAGCTGTTCCTGCCAATTTGTACCTGCCTGAATAATAAAACTCTTGATAATCACATAGCAAAGCGATGTGATTGTCAATTATAAGATTCTAACCAATTGATATCGGTGGCGATCGCAATATTTGCTCTTCGGCAATATGTTTATTTTTTTTATTGGCAATGTCTAGCCGTACAGCATCGACAAAGCGGCTAACCCTAATCGGATCAATCGCTTGTTGGATCTGACCATTACGCTTGAGTGAGCTAGAGACGATTACGCCGTCGGCATATTCCATCAACTGCGGCACATTGTCCCATGTTGCGCCAGAGCCAACAAATAGGGGCGTATCACCACAGGCAATTTTTGCTTCTTTGAGATCTTCTGATGTCGGCGGATGTCCAGTCGCCCATCCTGACAAAATCACCGCATCAGCAAGTCCTCGATGAACCGTATCGTGAACTGCGGCAGAAATCTGCGGAACGGAAATGGGCTGAGCGTGCTTAACCAAAACATCAGCAAAGATTTTTACATCTGAACCTAGTTCACGGCGATAGCGCAAAAGTTTGTAGGCATCACCTTCGATAATGCCTTGATCGGTTGCCATTACGCCCATCAGGACATTGACCCGAATAAACTTAGCACCAACACAGGACGCGATCGCTAACGCACTATGACCATCATTCCTTAAGACATTGATGCCTACAGGAACGCCAACCATCTGCTTGACGCGATGGACAACTAGGCTCATGGAACTAACTACCGCAGGATCGACACGATCTTTGGTGAACGGAGCATCAAAAAAATTTTCTACGATGATTCCATGCACCCCACCTGCGGCGAGTGCTGTAGCTTCCTGCTCTGCGCGATCAATGACCTCTTTAAGGCTGCTCCCCCAACGCGGCGAAGTAGGCAACGGCAAAAGATGGATCACCCCAATTACGGGTTTGGGCGTATCAAATAAACTACTTAAATCCACATGCGTGACGTTTATAAAAATTTGGGTAAAAAGCTAAGTTACTAGCTCTTAATTTAACTTGATTATGAGTGCATAATTTTATCGTGAATTCGATCCCGTCATTTCAATTTCTGGCAATAAGTACCCTGACACAATTAAAAAACCAGAAGCAAAATCTGTACCGCCTGCTACGCGGGCGGTACAGATTTTGCTTTTTTTATATTTAATTGTGCCTAGTTACGCAAACCCATAAAGTAGAGTGAACGAGAAATTTTCTGTCTACTTTATGGGTTTACTAACAATGGTCAACATTCCTCAAACCAAGGATATTTCCACAGATATTTTAATTTTGTCGAATGCACCTGGGGAGTTAACGACATGGGTATTTCCCTTTCTTAAAGCCTTAGAAATAGCACAGCCAGACTTAACCAACCCTCAAAAAATGCGCATCTCGATCGCTCTCTCACCATGCCAGAATGCCAGTGGACGGGAAGCCCAACTCGCTCAAAGTTTTCCGAATGTAGATCGGGTATTGTCACAAGATCAGTTTTTTGATTTTTTATTGTGGGGCAAAACCCCTAACTGGGAATGGGCAAAACAAGGGATCGTAATTTTTTTGGGTGGCGATCAGTTTTTTGCGATCGCGATCGCCAAGCGCCTCGGTTATAAAACTTTGATTTATGCAGAATGGGAAGCCCGATGGTCTCGCTGGGCAGATTTGTTTGCAGTACGCAATCAGGCAGTTTTCGATAAGATCCCCAAAGAATTTCGAGCAAAAGCAACAGTAATTGGGGATTTGATGATTGGTCAAACAGATCAAGAAGATGTATTAAGCCCCTCATTGCCTACTAATAGAATTTGTTTTATGCCTGGTTCTAAAGGACATAAACTACAGGTCGGTGCGCCTCTAGTTGTAGCGATCGCGGATATTCTCAAACAAAAACGTCCCGATCTAGAATTAGCGATCATCCTTGCCCCAACGACTACCCCCGAAACCTTATCTCAATACACTCAAATTAGCTTTCCTACTGCCGATAGTGATGGGGCGACAGCCAATATATTTGACGGAAATCTAGTAACTGCCAAAGGTACTGTAATTAAGATCCATCGCGAATTCCCCGCCCATAACTTCATCAAAAGCAATCAACTCTGCATTACCACTGTTGGCGCTAATACTGCGGAGCTAGCAGCGCTCAATCAGCCGATGCTAGTTCTCTTGCCCACCAATTTTGCAGACACCAAAGTGGGATGGGATGGATTACTGGGGCTAATTGCATCAGCGCCACTATTGGGTAAAGTTTTAGGGATTTTAATTAATCAGATTCTGATTTCTCAAATTCAAAAAAGAGGTCAGTTATTGGCTTGGCCGAATATATGGGCTGGTGAAGCGATCGTGCCAGAGCTTTGGGGAAAGCTCATACCGACTCAAGTTGCTACAGAAATTTTGTCTTATCTCGATCGCCCAGATGAACTTAGCAAAATGCGCGATCGCTTAAAAAAAGTATGCGGAGAATATGGCGCAGCTACAAAACTCGCGGCTATGGTGCTCCAATCTCTATAAACAGAAAGCGGCACGAAGTGCCGCTTTCTGTTTATTACGCGGCAGTAGGCGGATAGCAAACGTTTGTACCACCTAGCCCGCAATAACCACCAAGATTCTTGGCGAGATATTGCTGATGATAGCCCTCAGCGTAATAAAACTCACCAGCATCACGAATTTCCGTCGTAATGCCCTGCTTCATTCCTGAAGCTTTGAGAGCATCCTGATAAACTTCTCGTGAGTCCTCAGCAAGTTTGCGTTGGATATCGTTGTACACATAGATACCTGAACGATACTGGGTTCCTTTATCATTGCCCTGTTGCATTCCTTGGGTAGGATTATGAGATTCCCAAAAAACCTTGAGCAACTCTGTATAACTTATTGCTTTGGGATCGTACACAACTAGCACAACCTCATTATGTCCAGTCATGCCCGAACAAACTTCTTCATAAGTCGGATTGGGTGTTAAGCCTGCGGCATAGCCAACAGCTGTAACATAAATACCTTTTTGCTGCCAAAACTTACGTTCTGCCCCCCAGAAGCAGCCTAAACCAAAAACAGCAGTTTCCATACCTTCAGGGAAAGGTGATTTCAGCGCATTACCATTTACAAAATGATGTGATGCAGTAGGAATTGCCGAAGATCTTCCCGCAAGAGCATCTGATGCGGTGGGAAGAGTTAACTTTTTGCCAAGTCCAAATAACATATGTTCGCTTAAATCTTTTGCTAAAAAAAATTGTGAATCTTTCTTAATTATGCATTTATCTCACAAAAAATTAGGGGCTTTAGCCCCTTAATTCATTCATCAGTTTAGGGATTACAGAGTCTGACCGCTAAATGCAAAAAAACGGTCGAGCTTAAAATCCAGTGAATCATCATAAATGGTCAGCTTTTCAGGTTTGCAGCGCTTAACCATTACAGAAAGTCCTTTGCAGCCTTCTGCTTCAAGATCTTCGATAAAACCAAGCTTTGCAGATTCAGCTTCGGACTCACTCGCGAAAGGACCAAAGTAGTATGTGCAATGTGGGGAATCGGTAACAATTTCGACCCACACAGCCAACCCAACAGTTTCGAGAATTGATGTAAAAATGTTCTTAAACAAGTTACCACCCATGATTTTACATAATTAAAGTGAATGGTTAAGGTGAATGAGAAGACTTTAATTTAAAAGCCTTCTTTCTATATCTTTATATAACTTAAAACATGACTTCAAGACAAATTGTTCAGGTTTAACGTATTCACCCAACGTTGTCTAAAGATCTCGTACAGCGCCATTCCTGTGGCAACTGACGCATTCAAGCTTTCCACTTTTCCTTCTAAAGGTATAGAAACGAGGAAGTCACAGTTTTTTTGGACTGACAGACTGAGCCCTTCATCTTCTGCACCGATGACTAAGGCGATCGCGCCAGAGAATTTGGCTTTGTGAATTGCTTCACTTGCACCTGCCATAGTTCCATAAACCCAAAAGCCTGCTTCCTTGATTTTCTCAAGGGCGCGATTGAGATTAACCACGCGGGCGACTGGCAGGATTTCTAATGTCCCTGCGGCAACTTTAGCAACAGTAGCAGTAATTCCTGCTGCGCGACGTTGGGGAATAACTAAAGCATGTGCGCCGAGGGCTGCAGCACTGCGAATGATCGCTCCTAAATTATGGGGATCAGTGATTCCATCAGCGACGACAATTACTGGCTGCGCCGATTTTGCTTTGGCACTAGCAATTAATTCATCGAGGTCAGCATATTCATAGGCAGAAACCTGAACAGCGATGCCTTGATGTCTGCCATTGTCAGTGATGTGATCAAGCCTTGTATTATCAACTTCATCGACGACAGCTCCTGCGGTCTTAGCCTCGTTAATCAAAGGTAAGAAGTCTGGAGCATAACGCATTCGAGCAGTTACCCATACACGATTAATGCTGCGATCGCTATTTAGTACCGCCTCAACTGCATGACGACCATAAACAATATCGGGGTTTTCAGGGTTATGAACTGGTGCAACAATTCCTAACTCGCCATCGGGATCAACGTTTCGCGAGACTGGCGGCAGAGAGCGACGCTCGAAGTTCGGAATAGAGTTCCGATCGCGATCACCAAAAGTGCGATCCCGATCAAACTTGCGATCGCCGAAATTACAATCCCGATCACCAAAATTACGATCATCTCCCCGATCAGAGCGTTCAGGGCGATCACTCCGTTCAAACTTCTTGTCACCAAACTTTTTATCGCCGAATTTTTTGTCACCAAATTTTTTGTCGCCGAACTTCTTGTCGCCGAATTTTTTATCTCCAAATTTCTTTTCAGCGAATTTGTTACCAAACTTTTTGCCAATGGGTTTGTCAAACTTGCGCTCAAATCTTGGCTCAGCAGATGATTCAGTCCGCTTTTCAAATGGCTTGTCAAAACTTTTCTCAGGACGACGATCTGAGTATTTGTCGGATTTGCCCGAATATTTAGAGTCAGTGCGACTATCAGAGCGTTTATCAAAATTTCTGTCTGATGACTTGTAAGGCTGATCAGATTTGTAGGGTTTGTCAAAGGATCGCTCAGTACTTCTCTCGGGACGACTATCAGATCGGCTATCAGTACGATTGTCAGTGCGTTTATCGGTATATTTGCCAGTGCTGCGATCGGATCGACTGTCAGAGCGATTATCCGAACGTTTGTCTGAATATTTATCAAAAGACTTGTCGGAGCGTTTTTCGTAATTTCTATCTCCGTCTCTCTCAGAATTCTTGTCGGATTTGGATTTTAGTCTAGGTTGCGTTGTCATGGCGGCGCTGGGGTATCGAAGTGGCTAAGTAGCTGAATGAAAATTTGGTCGAGGCGATCGCGATCGGTTAAGTAAAGATAACCAATCAAAGCTTCAAATCCTGTAGCACTTTGGTAAATCTTGGGATCAACTTTACGTGGAGCAGATCCCGCAGCATTGCGTCCGCGTCTTACTAGATCGGACTCAAAATCTGTGAGATCAAGTTTTTCGAGAAGTTTTGCTTGTTGCTCGGCTCTAACTTGACTCACGACAAGCTGATGATACTGTTTGGCTGTGCGTGGCGGTAGTAAATAATGCAACCGCATTTGCATTTCATACACAGCATCGCCAATATAGGCTAGAGCAGAGGCTGGGATCTCAGCGATATTTTCAACGATTGGGCTAAGAGACATTACAGGATAATGCCATTACAGAATAATTTGATTGCTTTCGTGGGGGGTAGACAAAATGTTTAGGTATTTATCAGACATTTAATATTTACGGTTACTTCAGACATTGATGGGCAAGCTACGCTTGCCCATCAATGTGTATAAATTTTGTCTCAAGAACATCATAGCAGGACTTCTAATTACTGAGAATAGGTTTTGATGACGGCTCCTAAAAAAAGTGTCATAACTAGCGTTATTACAGCACCTTGCGCTCAAACCCAAACCAATAAATTTTGGGAAGTGCTGCAAATCAACACTTCTCAAAATTTATTGGTTTGGGTGCTCTGAAACTGATGTAATCCAAAATCTGAACAGGTTCCCCAAACAAACGAATCTTTTGCAGAACAACGGCAAAGATGAGTTCTTGCAAAAGATTTGGAACTAAGTGCTTACGCACAATTAGACATAAAACCCCAAAATCTGTACCGCCCCTGTAGAGGGCAGTACAGATTTTGGCGCTGGTTTTTTAATTATGCCGAGATACTTAATTATCAGTGATTTACGCAATATCAAGTTTATTTAAGTGATCAATTTTTTTGATGTTTACATCAAACGAAGAAAATTTGCCCCCTAAACTTTCTTCATTTTTAATAATGCAAAATGTCATCAAATTGAAATTGAGTGCCTACACTTTTTAGCTTGATCAAGGTATTGATTTATTTGCTTGCTTTACTGACTTTTAACTTAGTCATTTAGTTTGGTCAAGCTTGGCAAGCGCAGCATCAATAGATGTCTGAAGCGACAAAAACTGATCTAATCGAACCAATTTGACAGTTTGCGTGACTCTAGCATTGGTAATAATTTGGAGAGTGCCACTCAAAGTTTGAGTTTTTTTTGCCATTTGCACTAAAACCCCAAGTCCAGAGCTATCGACAAAATCAATGGTTGACAGATCTAAAATCACATTAAAAGGTCCATCTTCGACGCATTTGCCAATCACTTTTTTAAAGGCTGGCTCCGAAAAAGCGTCCAGAAGACCTGTGAGGCGGATCAATTGATAGGTGTCCTTGACTTCGCGGCTGCCTCGTAAACTCACAGTCAGGGTTAGCGGTTCAGGAATAATGACCTCCAAGCGGTGCGAACGTACCTTAATTTGCGGATATATTGTATTTGCTTTCTCCGCACTTGTCCAGAAAATTATTTGTTTTTAATCCAAAAGCTATAACGAAAAAGTAGAGCGGTTGCTTGATACCCTCTCTACTTTTTCGCTATATACTTAAAATTCCGCCCACTAACGTACTAGATTCTTTATGCTTTCGATCGCCCAAATTCGCCAAACGTTAATCAATAAAGAGCGATCAGCAACCGAAATTGCTCAAGAGTATTTAGATCGCATTGATCGGCTAGAGCCGAAATTACATAGTTTTGTTACTGTTACGCCTGAAGTGGCGATCGCCCAAGCCAAAGTCATCGATGCTGCGATCGCATCAGGCGAGAATTTGCCAGCACTTGCAGGTGTGCCGCTTGGCATGAAGGACAATATGTGTGTCAAGGGGATGCCCACCACTTGCGGCTCCAAAATGCTGAAAAATTTTGTCCCACCCTACGAAGCGACAATTACAGCAAAATTGCGATCGGCTGGAGCCGTGATGGTTGGCAAAACTAATCTTGATGAGTTTGCCATGGGCAGCTCCACTGAAAACTCGGCGATCGCAATGACCTCAAATCCTTGGAATACCGACTATGTGCCTGGTGGGTCATCGGGTGGCTCGGCAGCGGCTGTCTCTAGTGGTGAATGTGTAATTGCCACAGGTTCTGATACAGGCGGCTCAATTCGTCAACCTGCTTCATATTGTGGCGTAGTTGGGTTAAAGCCAACTTACGGATTAGTTTCACGATTTGGGTTAGTTGCTTTTGCCTCGTCTCTAGATCAAATAGGACCTTTTGCCAATACCGTTGAAGATGCAGCAATATTTTTGGGTGCGATCGCAGGCTACGATCCCAAGGATTCCACCAGTATCAACGCCGCAGTTCCTGACTATGCGGCTTTGTTAACACCAGATTTAACTCAGTCACTTAAGGGTAAAAAAGTTGGTGTAATTACCGAAACCTTTGGCGAAGGATTAGATAGTGAAGTTGAAGTTGCCGTGAGAAAGGCGATCGCGCATTTCGAGAGCATGGGCGCAGAAGTCTATGAAATTTCCTGTCCTCGATTTCGCTATGGACTACCTACTTATTACATCATCGCGCCCTCCGAAGCATCCGCCAACCTCGCCCGCTATGATGGCGTAAAGTATGGCTTCCGTGATGAGAGTTCTGAGAGCCTATTAAGCATGTATGAAAACACCCGCGAACATGGCTTTGGGGCGGAAGTAAAGCGACGGATCATGATTGGTACATATGTCCTGTCGGCTGGCTACTATGATGCCTATTATCTCAAAGCTCAGAAAGTCAGAACTTTAATCGTTCAAGATTTCCAAAAAGCTTTTGAGCAAGTGGATGTTTTAGTTTGTCCAACTGCACCAACCACAGCTTTTAAGGCAGGGAGTAAAACTGAAGATCCGCTTGGGATGTATCTATCGGATTTGATGACAATTCCTGTAAATCTGGCGGGTTTACCAGGGATTAGTATTCCCTGTGGTTTTGACTCTAAGGGAATGCCAATTGGTCTACAAATGATCTCAAATGTATTGAGGGAAGATGTATTACTGCAAGTTGCCTATGGCTACGAGCAATCAACGGAATGGCATAAGCAACAGCCTTCTGTATAAACAAAAAAGCCTTGCAAAGCAAGGCTTTTTTGTTTGTACAAGAGTTGGCAATTCGTGCCAACTCCTTTTTTATACCAAAACATAAAATGGCGTAGCCATTCTGTGTTTTTAAAACCCTTACAGGGTTTGTTTTTTAATTCACAAAAGTGTGACAACACTTCTGTGAATTGGTATTAGATGATTGTGTTATCGGGAATAACTGCATTTTTGACGACGACGACAATACCGTTACAAATACAATAGCCCTGCTCTTCACGATTTACATCTTGTACGCGATCTTTATTGATGATCTGTACATTTTTGCCAATACGGGCATTCTTGTCGATGATTGCGTGACGAATAATTGTATTTTCACCAATTCCCATTGGCACTTTGTTGGTTTCGAGATCTGACTCACGCTCTTCTTGAGGCTGATAGAAATCACAACCCATTAACAATGTGTCTTCGATAGTGCAATTAGCATCAATATGCATCCGAATACCAACAACTGAATTGGTGACCGTCGATTTGTTAAGGAGACATCCTTCACCAATGATTGAATCTTTAACTTTACAGTCATGAACTTTGCTGGGTGGCAAATAACGAGCGCGGGTGTAGATCGGTTTTTTAGTTTCGTAGAAATTGAAGCCAGTGGAAGGATGACGGGTTAAATCTAGATTTGCTTGATAGAAAGACTCAATGGTTCCAATATCTTCCCAATATCCCTTATATAAGTAAGCCTGAACATTCAAATTGTGAATTGCATCAGGAATAATTTCTTTGCCAAAATCTGTGTGTTCGGGATTTTCAGTTAGCAGCTTTAACATCGCTTGCTTGTTAAATACATAGATTCCCATCGAAGCGATAAAAGGATTCGCGATCGCAGAAGCTTGATCTAAACCAAGTTTAGTAGTATCAACTCGCATCCCCTCCAATGCTTCACCCTTAGGCTTTTCTAGGAAGTTAATTACTTTGCCAGTGCTATCAGTTTTTAGCAAGCCAAAGGCTGAGGCTTTTTTCTGATCAACAGGCAACACTGACAGGGTAATATCTGCCCCAGTTTCGCGGTGATGTTGGACGAATTTTTCGTAGTCCATGTTGTACAGATGATCGCCAGATAGGATCAAGTATTCACTGACATCCCAAGACTCTAACAGCCATGCATAACGGCGAACAGCGTCGGCTGTACCTTGAAACCAATCTGGACTATCGGGCGTTTGCTGAGCAGCAAGAATTTCCACAAAGCCATCAGAATAGGAGGCGGGGCGATAGGCTTGATTGACATGACGATTAAGTGATGCGGAGTTAAACTGCGTCAGGATATAGATTTTTTCAATACCTGAGTTAATGCAGTTACTCACAGGAATGTCGATCAGTCGATATTTGCCTGCTACGGGGACGGCGGGCTTAGCGCGTGTTTTAGTGAGGGGATATAGTCGGCTTCCCTGTCCACCGCCCAGAATGATAGCCAGTACGTTTTTCATAAATTCTTCGGATTATCTTGGCTTTTAATAAGTGCATATTTTTCTGAATGCAAACATTGTCTATCTTTGCGGGGATCGTTGCAAGTAATGTAAGAACACAAACTCAGAAATTTCTGGCGGGTATGAAGTGCCTCCTAGAAATTTTTAAGCTTTACGACTATTTGCAGTTTAAAAAATTAGCTTTTGTTAGGAACAATATGAGTGATAAATATGTCTATTGCTGGGGAAGTTTAAGCCTATAGCGATTAAGGAGATTTTATGATGCTTGTGAAAAAAAAGCTGGCTAATTCATGTTTCGCTTTATTGAGTTTGGGCGCGATCGCTATCGCTGCCATCTCTTCGCCACAGGCAGCTAAAGCCTCAGAGCAACCGAGTTTGGATAGCCTCGTTCAACAAGCAGCTTCCAAAGATCAAGTAACATCGCAGCAGGCGATCGCAAAGTTGCGTGAATTTAAAAATGTTGGTGTCGATGCGTTTTGGAATGCTTATCAAAAAGATTTACCCAATAATCCACAATTACGGGCAACTTTAGACGTAATTTGTCAGCAAAAAGACTGTGATGCATCGAGGTTGTATTGGTACAAAGATTTAGAAGCAGCCAAGACTGCATCAAAAGAATCTGGTAAACCGATTTTGTCTTTGCGCTTGCTTGGAAATCTCAGTGATGAGCTGAGTTGCGCTAATAGTCGATTTTTCCGCACAGCGCTTTATCCTAATGCTGGTATTTCGCAATTGCTGCGCGATCGCTTTATTTTGCATTGGCAGCCTGAGCGTCCAGTACCTAAAGTGACGATTGATTTTGGGGATGGTCGTAAGCTGGAGCAAACCCTCACTGGTAACAGCATTCACTATGTTCTCGATAGTGATGGTCGTCCAATTGATGCCATCCCAGGTTTGTACAGTCCTCAAGCATTTATGGAAAATCTTAAAGATGCTGAAGGAGCAGAGAAACTACTTAACAATACCAATGATGTAAAGTTGCGTCGCGAAGTTTTGGTGAAATATCATCGCGATCGCTTAGCCAAAATCGAAAAAAATTGGCGATCAGATCTCACGCGCTTGCGCCTACCTGCACAACCATTACTTCAGCCCCTCGCAGCGGTTCCACCCAGTGTTAGCGCAACGACTGCAAGTCGGATGACTTTTAGTAAGCTGGCGGTCGAGTTACCAATTCTCACTCTTTCTCCTAGTGCGCCCACATCTGAGGTTATTCCATCTTCGCCTTTTGCCAAGCTCAGTGATGCTAATTGGTCAAGATTAGCGAGGCTTTATCAAAATCGGGTATATCTCGATCAAGGCAGTTTAAAACTGATGGAGCGCAAATTATCCGCCAGTGCCTCGATGCCTAATGTTGTCAGTAGTTTTGAGCGTGCGATCGCACAAGATACAGTTCGTAACGAATATGTATTTCACGCGCAGATTCACAGTTGGTTTGCTAATGGTGAATTTATCGGCAATGAAAACCTCAATGGTAATTCACTGGCTCTAAACTCCCTTAACCGCCGAGTTTACGATCAATTGTTTCTCACTCCAGCTAGTGATCCTTGGTTGGGTTTAGTAAACGAGAATGTATATACAGGAATCAGTAAGGTAAATTAATATAAATAGCGCTTTGCGCTGTTTATATTAATTTCAGAATCGTTTATGGCAAATCGAAATATTCGCGATCGCATTTATCAATTTAATCTCAGTCAACCGCGAGATCCTGATTTGCTCAAGGCGAAATATCAGTATATGCGTGAGGAAAAAGAAAATCCCTTTATCTTTTTTCGATCTACCTGCCATCTTTTTTATGAGGATTTACCAATTAAGTCATGGTTTAGAAAAGCTCCTCTTGTCTGGATTTGTGGCGATCTGCATGTAGAAAATTTTGGGAATTATAAAGCGGATAATCGTCACGTTTATTTTGATATCAATGATTTTGATGAAGCTGTGCTTGCTCCCTGTACTTGGGAAATCGCGCGTTTATTGACTAGCATTTTTGTGTCTACTGAGACCTATTCGGTTGGTTTACAAGTTGCAGAAAAACTCTGCCAGAAATTTCTCGATTCATATATTCAGACGATCTCTGAGGGGAAAGCTTATTGGATGGGCGAAGATATGGCTCCTCCAGTGATCGAAGATTTGCTGGCGCGTAAAAATCAGGTCAAGCGCAGAGAGTTATTAGAGGAAAGAACTGTTTTAGATCAAGAAAAGCAAAGGCGATCGCTAAAAATTGATTTCAAAAAGGCGAAACCAATTTCTGATCAGCAAAGACAGAAGGTGGAAAGTTTTATGAAAGTCTTTGCCTCACAGCAGCCAAACCCGAAGTTCTTTAAATTATTGGATGTAGCACAGCGCATTGCTGGCAAGGGCAGTTTAGGGATAGAGCGCTATGTTTTATTAGTGGAAGGTAAAGGCTCACCCGATGGCAACTATCTCCTCGATCTTAAAAAGGCTCTACCTTCTTCACTTGCGACCCATACCGTTTGGGCGCAACCAAAATGGAAAAGTGAAGGCGATCGCATTGTTTCAATTCAAAAGCGCTTACAAGCAATTCCCATCGCTTTTCTACATTCTGTAACAATTGACAAGGATTCATTTGTGTTGCGAGAACTCCAGTCCACTCAAAATCCAACCGATCATTTAAAGATCGAGAAATGGGATGATAAATTGGAGAAGTCTGAACAATTAATGCAGTCATTGGGACAAGTGTTGGCTTGGTCACATCTGCGTAGTAGCGGAATGCAAGGATCTGCGATCGTTGATCAACTAATTGATTTTGCAGGTAAATCTAAATGGAAAACTGAAGTAATGGAATATGCCAGTGCCTATAGCCAAAGAGTACATCAAGATTGGAAAGAATTTGTCAATAGTTAGGACTTACGCAAGACCAAGGAATTTACTGGATCTCGCGTAGATATTACTAATTTCTAAGAGCTTTGCTTTTATAGCTCCATTTATGCCCAAATTTGTCCATAGTATTGCTAATATATTGCAAAAAATACAGTATACTTTCTGACATCTTGAGCTTGACATGTTAAAAACTTTCGTTATCTTTCGCCAAACCGTAATTGTAACTATTTGTTCGCTTACACTAACGGCTGGCGAACTTGTGCAAGCTCAAACAGATTCAAATCCTATTCTTAAAATTGGGATTGTCCAACGTTTTGGGGAAAGACCGCAGGATCGGCTTACGCTAAAGGCTCCATCAGGTGGCAAACTGACCCTTTCTTTTCCATCTGCTGACGGGAAAAGCACACAAACCTTAACCAGCGATCGCCTATTCATAGAAATTGTCCCACAACAATTAACGCAACCAATTCTCGAAGAAAAGTTAGTCCTCAGTAATCATCGTAGTTTTGAGAATGCGGCAGCAAGTGCTTTCCATTGGAATGAGAAAGGTATTCAGACTGAAATTGCTCAACCGAGACGTTGGCAAGTCTGGGCAAAGCGCGATATGTATGACTCGATGTTATTGCGTTATTTGATGTTTTATACTCTGCGATCGCAAGGCAATTTGACAGTACAGCTCGATCGTCGGATACTGCCCCAAAAAGCGATCGCGTCATGGATAGTGGGAGATTTTCGGTATAACCGCGATCGCCTTGATGTCAGTAGCAGTAAAGGTATTGTCGAAGTTAGCTATCAAAGAGAGAATAAGGCTGAGATTAGCAATCGAGCTTATGCGGGTAGTTTGAGGTTACAGCCAAATGCTCATCAAAGCTTTACCTTAGTCAATAACGTTCCTTTAGAAACTTATGTGCGCGGCGTAGTTCCCCATGAAATTGGTTACAAGGCTCCATATGCGTCAGTTCAAGCCCAAGCTATCCTAGCTCGTACTTATGTGCTGGCTAGTTTGCATCGCTTTAAGGTCGATGAATACGAACTTTGTGCTGACACGCAGTGCCAAGTATATCGAGGTTTAGAAGATACTACTGAAGTCGCCGATCGCGCGATCGCCGATACTAGAGGCTTGGTTCTCACCTATAACAATAAGGCGATCGATGCACTCTATTCGTCAACGACAGGTGGTATTACCGCAGACTATAACGACATTTGGGATGGAACTCCACGCCCCTATTTACAATCGGTACTAGATCTTGCCAATCGTCCTGAAAATCAGCGATCGGCAAATATTGCTGATGATAAAAATCTCAAAACATTTCTAGAACGTCAACAGGGATTTAATGAAGATGGATGGAAAAATTTGCGTTGGCGGAGAATTGGCACATTAGAAGAATTGCAAACTTCCTTGAAAAAGTTTTTGCGATTTTCTGGAGACAGTACGACTAATTTTAATGCGATTAAACAATTGCAAGTCTCTAAAAGAGCAGCCTCAGGACGAGTTTTAGAAATGGAGGTAACCACTGATACTGGCAAAATCCTCGTCAAAAAAGATGAAATCATCGATGCTTTCGATCCACCTGATAGCACTTTCTTTAAACTAGAGCCGATTTATCAAGATAAAGTGTTGACTGGATATGCTTTTGTTGGCGGCGGCTTAGGGCATGGCGTGGGCATGAGCCAAACAGGTTCTTATAATTTAGCTCGTATGGGCTGGTCTTACGATCGCATTCTCAATTTTTATTACACGAACGCTCAATTACAAAAACTACGTCCCGAACATTACACGCCGCGCCAATAAAAAAATCGCCCGCGTAGCGGGCGATTTTTTATGGGATTCTACTGACGCAGATCAGCGATCGCACTAAGCGCGACATTTGCGATCGCTTGATCGGTAGCTTTTGGCAAATGGTAATACTTACCACCACCTGCGGCGGCGAGTTCTTTCGCAAAACCAGTAGACACGAATTTATTTTCCGTATCAATTACTAAAAGCCCCAAATTCAAGGCGCGAACTTTACGACAAATATCGATTAATTCGGCTTTAATATCAGGCTTATTTTCTGGATCAATCGGTTCACCCATCGATCTCGCTAGGGGCACATTGCCTCGACCATCAGTAATCGCCACAATCGTCACCGAACCAACATCGCCCGACTGTCTAGCATTCATCGCCACTCTTACCGCCTGAGTCAAGCCATGCGCTAACGGCGAACCGCCTCCGCAAGGCATTGTATCCAATCGACGACGAGCCGCCTCTATGGAACGGGTGGGCGGTAACAATACATCTGCTTTTTCGCCTCGAAAGGGAATTAGAGAAATCTGATCACGGTTTTGATAGCTATCAGTTAACATCCGCAAAGCCGCGCCCTTAGCCGACTGCATCCGATTTAGAGCCATCGATCCAGAAGCATCTACTAAGAAAATCGTCAAGGCTCCCGCTTTACGAGCCAACTTCTTCGCTCTGATATCGACATCCTCAACGATGACTTTACGATGGGGTTGGCGCAATCTTCTCGCTTTTTGATAAGGAGCCGAGGCGCGGAGAGTGGCATCGACTGCAATGCGATCGCTCTTTCCTTGAGGCAAAATTGGCTTTATATAACGCCCCCGCTCTTGGGAATAAATCACGTTGCGTGTACCTGAACGCCCTTGCTTCTGCATTGACTGAGCAAAGAAGAGAACTTCTGGATCAAGAATTACTCCTTCAGGATCAAAGACAAACTCTTCAGGAATTTCAGGAGATTCATCCTGCTCTTGTTCTTGTTACTGATCCTCTTGATCTTCATTCTGTTCTTGTTCGCCATCATCTTGATCTGTCGGTGGAGGTGGCGCTTGCTGCTGTTGCTGCTGTTCGGGTTGTTGTTGCTCAGGAGAAAGAGGCGATCGCGGTACTATTACCAATTCCACCGCTTGACGCAAATCATCCGCATTAACTTGAGTCCGACTTTCCAATGCTGCCGCCGCCTTAGCTACCCGCAAAGCAAACAACTCAGCACGATGTCCTTGCACTCCACCACGTACCGCTTCCGCAACGAGATACTGAATCTGCGCTCTCGAAATTGTGATATCTTTCAGCCATTCCCGCGCTAAAATAATCTGTGTTCGCAGATCATCAATATCCGAGTCATAACTACTCAAAAATGCTTCAGGGGAATTGGCATAACCCAACACCATATCCACTGCTTCCACTCGTTGATCGAGAGAGAGAACTCCATCCGCCGAAAGATTAATTGCAATCCGATCCATCAAATGCTCTCCTAATGTCCCCTCTTCTGGGTTATAGGTAGCAATCAGCAAAGGCTGACAAGGATGTTGATAGCTAATACCTTCGCGTTCGACTTGGTTATAGCCTGTGGAGAGAACCGAAAGCAGTAAATTAGAAATCTGGGGATCGAGTAAATTAATTTCGTCAATATACAGAACGCCACGATGTGCTTCTGCTAATATCCCTGGTTGAAATACAGTCTGCCCCTCACGCACCGAACGACTCACATCTACCGAGCCAATCAGCCGATCCTCAGTAATTCCCAAAGGAATCTGAATGAACGGCGCAGGAATTACTTTAGTTTCGATTTTGCTAAGCTCTTTTCCCTGCATTGCTTCAACCAAAGCATCATCCCATTCGTCAGGATTAGTCGGATCGCAGTTACTTAGAGAGGCGATCGCAACTTCAATGGGAGGTAGTAAAGCATGAATACCACGCGCAAGGACAGATTTGGCAGTGCCACGTCTACCTGCAAGGGCAATGCCACCGATACAAGGATCGATCGCTGCTAGCAGTAAAGCGGTTTTAATCGCTTCTTGACCGACCACAGCCGCAAGGGGAAATGTGATGGGGGTGTAAGTGATGTTTGTGGTTGGGTTGGTGGGCGGCGAAGATACCATGCGATCGAGTTATGGGTTGAAAAATATAAAAGTTTTAGGAAATGAAATTTTAAGCTTCGGGTCAATTATAGCGTTTAGTAGTCTAAGCTAAGATTTAGATCTGGCTCACTCAGTTAAGAATATGGCTCAATAGGTGATTCGGGGAGGTAAGGAAAGTAGAGATTGCATCAAAGCGCTGAGCAAAGCTTTGCCCCTCCTCTTAGCATTATGAACAAACTCAAATAAGCTCAAATACAAAGGTAACTTTTCTTGAGAAATACCGCGATGAGGTCTTAGCCGAGAGCGCAAAAGCGACCAAAAGCCTTCCATCGTATTGATATGAACCTCGCAAAAGTCATCACCATCTTCATCTTTTGCATATTCTCCCGCGCCATGACAAACTGTTTTGTGAACATAGCCCCAATCGTGTAAAGGGTTGTAGATAGCATATTCGTCAGTGTAAACCATAGTGCCAAGGTCAATTGTTGCTTTAATCAGAGGCTCAATAGTTAGTTGTTGCACGTTTTCTAACATGCGAATTACCACTTCACCACCGCGCTGAATCATGCCGAAGATGGGTGGTTTTTCTTTTTCGAGTGTCCCCCTGCCCCGAACCCCCTTGAGGCGATTACGTCTTCCTTTACGCCCTTTTTTTTAACTTCTTCGGGGTTGCCCTTGTGTCTCGCCGTCACATACACTTCATCGCACTCGACTGCCCCAGATAAGTTTACTTCAGGTTTACTTTGGTCAATACCTTCTCGTAATTGAGTGGTCATATCTTGCACCACGTCCTTGTCTAGGTCTAGCTCTTGGGCAATTTGTCGATTCGAGAGATTTAATCCCATCAAATACAGGCACAATATCCACATCCGTAATGGTTGATGATGTCCTGCGAATATTGTGTCGGGCAGATCGTCAAAGTTGGCGTTGCAAGTTTTGCACTGGTAACGTTGGCGGGCAGGTTGCGTTTCATCTTTCCCGCTTTATTACCTCTGAGCTTTTACATTTTGGACAGCATACTCCTCTTGTCCATCTCATCTGACGCACTGTTTCGCAACATTTTTCGTCATCGATTAGATGCGTTAAGTTCAGACTCAGCATAGTGATCCCTGCTTTTTAATTTCGCTACAATTTTATCAATTTCTTCCTTTACTACACCTCCCCGAATCACCTATTGAGCCAAATTTATTTGAGGTAAATCATTATGTTGCAACTAGAAATCAAATCCGATGCACCCGATCTCGAAATCGTGCAGAACCTAGTCAGAGCTGCGATTGATGCAGAAATCAAAAACTTACAGCGATCGCTAGATAAAACCAATAAATTTTTAAAAGAATTTGAAACCAAATATCAAATCTCATCCGACCTTTTTCTCAGCGATTGGACTGCTGAAGACCTCAAAGGCGGGGATGAAGAATATGTGAGTTGGGCAGGAGAAGCCAAAATAAAAACCAAATTAACTTTTGCGGAGCATTAGTTACAGACGATCGAATATGTTACTCAACAACTATCAAGTTAACATCATTTCCACCATTCAAAAATATGTAAATGATGGATGGATTCTATATTTCCACCATTCAAAAATATGTAAATGATGGATGGATTCTATCTTTTACATTTTCCGTTGACCCTAGATCTGATTATGTTGGATTTATTCAAGGACGTTTGGAATTTTTGCATGGCTCACGTCTATTTTTCAAGGAATATGTTGATTTACAAGAATCCATTGAAAAACTTTCATATTCTTTCCATTGTCAAGCCCCTGATAACAACTTGATATTTCGTTATGACAATGCAAATCATCAGCCCAAATTGGGTTATACAGATCATAAACATATTAAAGATAAAATCATTTCCTCTGAAATTCCAGACATTGAACAAGTGATCTTAGAGATTATTGCCGATTATTTAAGTTGAATTTCTTGAATAATACGATCAAAATAACTCACGATTAAGAAAACAAGAGCTAAATTATGTCTGAAACAGTACAGCACATAACCAACGAACAAGGCGATCGCATCGGCGTTGTATTCGATTTAGACACCTATTCTCGACTAACTCCCGCTTTAGATCCTACCTCATTGGCTTAAAAATAGAAGAACTAAAAGCCCTTGCTACTTGTTTAGCCCTAACCGATCAAAATCACCTAGATCAACAAAACTACAGCGATCGCTAGATAAAACCAATGAATTTTTGCAAGAAATGGAAATCTATGCTTTTATATATTGATTTAATTTGAGAATCTAATGACTTAAACACGCAAGACAGGGACAAGCAAGCGATCGCTAAAAAGAGAAGTCTAGAGGCTTCGCATCGCTTCGCTTAAGTTCATTAATAGCTTGTAATAGCGCATCACCCCTATTAGAAAAAGAAGTAAAGTCAATAAAGCTATGATGGGGAAAATCGTAGCTAATCCCAACGATACAATCAGTCCTATGCCAATGAGCAAAACTCCTTCTGCATCTTTTGCAAGGTTATTTTTATGGATGAATTCTGCAACCTGTTTAAGAAATATTAAAAAAGAGACATAAGCGATCGCTGAAATAATCGTTTGTAGCCCTGCACCAATTTGGGGAAATGCTCCGATGTGCTGGAAATAAGCAATAATTATTGAAATTAAATCAAACATGACAGATATATAAATAGTTGCTTTTCCCGCCATTCTTTCTGGTGCTGTTAAGCAAAGTAATTTGCCCGCAATAGCCATAACCTGTGCGACCACAAATGCAATTGCAGTACCAATCACTCCGACAAAAAGAAACACTACGCTTCCAGCAAAGGGCGTAATAATGAGAATAATTATGCTTAAAGTAGTGAGGGCAAGGCTGTAATAGAGCAATGAAATACCTGTAGGTACTTTAGTTTGCTTAAGTTGCCTAGCAGGGTTTGTATTCTGTATAGAATTATTTTGCTGTCTCATAGGGCGCTGAAGTTCGACCCTTGCAGTATATAGTTTCGAGAGCTTTATTGTATAGCAATGAAAGTTTTGCTTAGGACAAAATAAAAAACAAAAGATAAGTTGCGGCGCTTCGCCCCGCAACTTATCTTTTGTTTTTTATCGTGACATCAGTTAATTACTGACCTTACGTGGAAGGAATTCCTGTAATAGCATAGGTTGGGGGCTGGCACGGGGGCACAGCCCCTACGATAACCTTTAAATTTTGGGGTAGGGGCAATCCCCCCGTGGTTGCCCTGCTTTGCTACCCAGCAAGAGATTCATGATCTACGTTCCACGTAACATCAGTTCATTAAATAAACACCATTGGTTTATTCTTAAATGGAGCGAAAGCTTCCGCATCAAAGCGGTAGAGACTAGCGGGACGACCTGCTCCCCGTGAAGTTTTGATACCAGTATCACTTAAAAAGCCTAACTTTAATAATCGGGTACGGAAATTGGAATAGTCAGAGAAATTCTCTCCGAGAACGGTAGTGTAGAGTTGATAGAGATCGCTGAGAGTAAAAGCTTCAGGCAGAACATCAAAGGCAACTGGGCTATATTCGAGTTTGTTGCGGAGGCGGCGATGACCATATTCGAGAATGCGATTGTGATCGAAGGCGAGTTGAGGAACTTGCTTAACGGGATACCATGCGATGCCGCTTACTCCATCAGCGATTAGTTCGGCTTGAGAGAAGGGAACTAGAGCAAAATAACTGACAGATAGATAACGCACAGCAAAACTGTCGGGAGCCTCGCGAGGATCGCGTCCGATATCGCCGAAGGTGAAGAGTTGTTCGAGATAGAGATTTTTGGCGCGGATTTTTTCCGAGAGGATGCGATAGGCGGATTCTTCGAGGGATTCACCTTGACGCACGAGAGTTCCTGGCAAACACCAGCGATCGCGATATGGTTCATGTTGGCGCATCACAAGTAGTACCAATAGACGATTTTGCTCGGTATCTACGGAAAAAATCACGTTATCGACACCGACCTTGAAGTCTGCTAGGGGCTTCTGGTTTGGGATATGGGCTATTGTGCGGGACTTGTCTGCCATGCGTAAAGCGACTCTCGTTGGATATATGCTGCGACTGTGGGTATTATGACTGAACTGTTGCCATTGTTGCGATAGTCAGACGAAGAAACGTTAGGTATCGAGGTTGAGTCAGGCGCGATCGCAACTTCAGTACCCATATTTATCAGGCGATCGATATCAGCTTGATAAATAGAAACTCCTTGACGGGGAACAACTAGCAAGTTGACTTGGCTGAGCAACTCTTGAGCGCGATACCAAGTTGGTAACTGCGGCACAAGGTCGCCACCAATAACGAGCGTGAAGTTTGTATCTTGCCAGATTTGTTTGGCTTGCTCGACGGTATTAATCGTGCGCGGATTGCTAATTTCAGGATGCAAGCCAATCGTTTGGGCTGGTGGTTGGATGGCGGCGATAGTTAACTCCATCATGGCGATGCGATCGCGTAGACTTGCTTGATGCGTTTTGAATGGGTTATCTGAGACCCAGACAACTGTGCGATCGTAATGGTTATCCAGCCATTGCAAGATCTGCTGATGTCCGATGCTAGGCGGATCGGCGCTAGTTCCAAAGAGAGCGATGTTCATTGATTTAGTTTATAGTTTTTAGCGATGGGCGACTATTGTGCTTGATTGACGATTTGCGATATTGTAATTATAATGTAATTACTTTTGGCTTGAAATACCATCAAAAACATGAGTACATCTATTAGAACTCGCATCATTAAAATTGGTAACTCGCAGGGCATCCGTATTCCCAAAACCTTGTTAGAACAGAGTGGTATTCAAACTGAAGTTGAGATAGGAATTGAGGGAAATCGTCTAACTATTCGACCTCTACTACAATTGCGGACTGGTTGGGATCAGGCTTTTGCAGCGATGGCAGCACAACAAGACGATGTGCTTTTAGATGAAGTTAATCCAACAGATTGGGATCAGGCTGAATGGGAATGGTAGCTAAACGATTTGAGGTTTTTCTTGTTAATCTCGATCCCACTATTGGTAGCGAAATTCAAAAGACGAGACCCTGTGTAATTGTTTCACCAGATGAGATGAATCGGAATATTTCCACGGTAATTATTGCGCCGATGACAACCAAGGGAAGAGAATATCCCACTCGTATTATTTGTCAATTTCAGAATAAAGATGGTCAAATAGTTCTCGATCAAATTCGTACTGTGGATAAATCTCGATTAGTTAAAAAGATTGGTCAAATTAGCCAAGATGAGCAAAGAGAAGTTCTTAATATTTTAGCTGAGATGTTTGCCGAGTAATTCGTCTCTATGTCATATCAACTAAAACGGAAATCGTCTCTGGTGTAGCAATATTGCGAACTGCTTGAGGTAAAGACTGGACAGAATTACGAGTGCGTTTTGCGATCGCATCCAAATCATCCAACGATTTCAACAGTTCTCCATCATGCATAATTAGTTCTAGTAAAGGTTGCTCATTGGGTTGTGGAATATTAGAAATATGAGTGAGGCGATCGCTTGTGATCACGCCATTCTCGAAACTGCGCCAGATTTGTTTACGACCTGCGATCGATTGCTTCCCGCTTGACTTTTTGGAAACTGGAATATTATCAATTTCCACTAACTTATAAACTCCATTTACGGGCGCACCTGTCACCAATTTTGTACCGATACCATAGCCATCAATGGGCGCTCCTAATGCTTTGAGTCGGAGAATCTCGGCTTCATCAATGTCGCCACTAGCGAATATAGCGGCATCGGGAAGTAGCGATCGCACTGCTTTAGAAACTGCGGCAATATCGCCTGAATCAATGCGAACTCCTTTTAATTGCATCTCGCCAGATTTTACTTTTTCAGCCAGATTTTGAGCAGCAGCGATCGTGTCGAAGGTATCGATTAGTAGCGGACTATTCGGGAAAACTTGATGGAAAGCACTAAAAGCTTGAGCTTCGCTTCCTTCGGTTGCATTCAAAGCCATCACCAAAGCATGAGCCATCGTACCGCTTGGCTTTCTGTCAAGCTTCAGCGCGGCTAAGACATTGGAAGTTGCATTCATTCCTGCGGCGAGGGCGGCTCTTGCTGCCCAGAGTGAAGCTTGAGGACTGAAGGCTCGTCTTGTGCCAAATTCCAAGAGAGTAACGCGATCGCCTGCTGCGTCACGCATTCTCGCGGCTTTAGTCGCAATCAGTGTTTGATAGTTAATTGTATTTAGTAGATAGGTTTCCACTAATTGCGCTTGCCAGAGTGGAGCTTCGATTCTCAAAAAAGGCTCATTAGCGAACATGGCGGTTCCTTCTGGCACTGCCCAAAGATCGCCTTCAAACCGAAAATTTCTTAATAATTCCCAAAAACGGCGATCGGCATTGGCAAAGATACCTGTAGCTTGTAGAGCTTCGATTTGATCTGAGGTGAAATGCAGATTTTGCAGATATTCCACGGCTTGCGCGAGTCCCATGGCGATCAGATAGCCAAAGTCCTTAGGCAATCGGCGCACAAATAACTCAAAACTGGCTCTCTTGCGATCGCATCCTTCTCGGACATAGCAAGCGCCCATCGTCAGTTGATATAGGTCAGTGAGCAGTCCATACTCATCGGTGGCGATGTTCAGGGTATCGGACTTTAGACTCACGGCAGGATTAACGGTTATAGCGCTCATGACTTTGGTTGGGTAGAGGCTGGTATGTTTTTATTATAGTGGTTTTTACCAAAATTGCAAGCATATTTTTTGTTTGGCAATATTTAAAATTTTTATGACTAAATCATGGGTTTTCAATATAATAAAGCCGCTTTATGTAGATACAAGGCATAGGCTATTCAAGCCATTCGTCTATATATTTGCGTTATTTATAGTAAATACAACTTTAAGTAGGTCATCAAACGAAACCTGTAAATGCCCAGATCCCCGACTTCTCTTGCGAATTCGCAAATTGCCTTTGCTTGCTTAGAAGAAGTCGGGGATCTCAACCTATGCGCTCCATGATGGTAATTTAATTACAGGTCAGCAAAACTCTGGTCTAGAGACTGCAAAATTAGTGTTAGAAGCATTAGGAATCACCCTATGAAGATTGCATTCATTGGTACTGGTAATGTCGGCGCACCTCTAGCCGATCGCCTCCAAAAACTCGGACATCAAGTATTCATCGCCGCCCGCGATCCCCAATCCAAGTCAGTCCAAGAAGCCACCAGCCGCAATGCTGAACTAATCGTCAAATCACCAATGGAAGCTGTCCATGAAGCAGAAGTTGTTTTTCTGGCGACTCCTTTTGGCGCGATCGAGACTGCGCTTGCTCCTGTGAAAGCGTTACTGGATGGCAAAATTTTGGTGGACTGCACTAATCCTGTTGGCGCAAATTTGTCGCATGGTTTGCAAAGTCAAATTTCTGGCAGTGAAACCGTGCAGGAATTTGTTCCCAATGCTAATGTGGTCAAAGCCTTTACCATTTATGGTTTTGAGAACTTTGAAGATAGTAACTATACTGGCTATGGCGATCTCAAACCTGCGATGTTGATTGCTGGTAATGACCAAGCTGCTAAAGACAAAGTAAGTTCACTATGTACTGAATTAGGTTGGGAGCCAGTGGATACAGGCAATCTAGCATTGAGCTTACATTTGGAACATATGACTTTACTATGGATTAAAATGGCGAGAGTTCAGGGTAAAGGCTCAGGATTTGTCTGGGCTATGTTACAGAGGTAGTGCGATCGCCGATCGCATAGTTTGAGTGAATTTGCATTAGTTTAGCTAAACAGAAAGAGAGTGAGCAAAGATCATGCTCTTTCTGTTTAGTTATACTTTGGATGGAACTACTAAAAAATTAATTAATGGGGAACACATTAAAGTTGTGACGATCGCCATAATTACCATAATTGTAAATAGAGTTGGCGTAATTAATCCCTGTTCCAAACCGATATTTAAAATAATTAATTCCATCATTCCGCGTGTATTCATCAAAGCGCCAACGGTCATTGAATCGCGCCAACTTTCCCCCGACCACCGAGCGGCTATAGTACAGGCAATTCCTTTGCCAAGAACAGCGATCGCAATAATTAGTAAAGTGAGCGCCCATAGCTGTGGTGTATTCAGTAAACCTAATTGTGTATTCAGTCCTGAAAAGACAAAGAAAATGGGAACTAGTAACGAAGTTATTAGATATTCTAGATGTCGGTGCACTGACTCGGCAAAATGTCCGCGTGGCATGACTGTTCCTAAAACAAATGCACCAAATATGGCGTGAACTCCAATAAAATCGGTGTAATAAGCACATAACATCATGATGATGAATACAAAGGTTAGGGTCTGGATTGTGACTTCCCCATCACGATGTGTCCAATAACTAAATATCCGCAGTATGCGCCGCCCCACAAACCACATAAACAAGACATAAGCCAATGTGCCACCGATCGCAATAATGGCAACATTAATTGAGCTTTTGATGCTGGCGAGAACTAGGGCTAAGAGACACCATGCGATCGCATCATCTAGTGAACCTGCTGCTAAAACTAAAGTACCAAGTTTAGTTTTGATCAATCCACGCTCATGCAAGATTCTTGCCAACATCGGAAATGCTGTTATCGACATTGATGCGCCCATATAGAGAGCAGCCGCCCAAGGTGTAATCGTAGGACTAAATAAACCACCGCCACCATGCAAATTAAAAGCAGCGATCGCCCCTAAGATAAATGGGGCAATGATGCCTGCGATCGATACTAGTCCTGCACTTCTTGCCCGATTTCTTAATAGATCAGTATTTAGTTCTAAGCCAACTAAAAACATATAGATCATTAGTCCAATTTGGCTCAAAGCGTACAAAATCGACATCGAAGGGTTGGGCAGTAGATGTGTCGCACCAACAATAACTGGCGTTTTAGGAAATAGCCACTGTTGGAGATCTGGGGCAATCATCCCAAACAGTGAGGGGCCAAGCATAATCCCAGCGAGCATTTCACCTACTACATTGGTTTGTCCTAAATAACGTTTACCGATATAAGAAACTAATCGGCAAACTGACAAAATTACAGTCAATTGCAACAGCAGCTCAAGCAGTAGTTCCGAATTTGTCATAAATCTCTGCGTTTTTGTATAGCTCTGATTCTATCTCTGATAGCTAGCTTCCCAGCCTAATATTGCAGTCTTACGTTCCAATCCCCATCGATAGCCGCCTAATTCACCTGATTCCCGAATGACTCGATGACAAGGAATGATAAAACTAATGGGATTACTACCAACAGCATTTCCGATCGCTCTTGCTGCATTAGAACGACCAAGCAATCGCCCTAAGCCCTGATAAGTCGTAATTCCACCAAAAGGTATTCGCAGCAAGGCTCGCCAGACTTGAATTTGGAAGTTAGTGCCTTTGACGTAGAGCGTGAGGGGTGTTTGCTTCGCGGTATTCAGATTGGGAAGATGACTAAATAGCCGATCGCAAATTGGTTGAGTAATTCTGCGATCGCAAATAATTTTGGCGTTTGACCATTCCTCTCGTAGCATTAAGGCGGCAGCTTGATCATTCATTTCATCGAGAAAATATAAATTACAAATACCTCGCTCTGTGGTGGCAATTAGACAATCGCCAAACATGGTTTCATGGATGCCATAGCAAATCTGTAACCCCGCACCACCAGTCTTAAACTCCTGTGGTGACATCGCTTCGAGGTTCACAAATAGGTCATGCAATCGCCCTGTACTGGATAAACCCACATCCTCAGTCAATTCCAGTAAGTTCTTCGTTTCCGCAATTTTGGACTTAGCATATTCCACTGTCAGATATTGCAAAAATCGCTTGGGGCTAATGCCTGCCCATTGGGTAAACAAGCGCTGAAAGTGATATTCGCTCAGATGTACTTGTTGTGCGATCGCGGCGAGGTCTGGCTGTTGTCGATGGTTCTGATGAATAAAGGCGATCGCTTTTGACATCAGTTCATAGGTTGCGCAATCGCCCATATTCTCATCTATAAATTTGTCCATCGGGGAGTTCATGCTCAGCAATACGAGGGTTTACTCCCAATTTAGCAATGATTTGATATTTAAGCTAACCGTTTCTTGCGATCGCCTAAAATTCTAGTAAACTAGTTAGCAATGCGATCTCTTGGTTTTTATGAATAGTAATAGGTTAATCTCTATAGAGTGTCTATTTTCTCTCATGGAAGATTGTGAAATGTTAGAAAAGGAAAAAGGGAGAAGTTGAACTATGAAAGTCACCCTTGATATACCTCAAGTTGAACTTGAAAAATTAATTGCTCCTGCGATCACTGAACCTCGTATTGCTCTCTATGACATAAATTGGCAGCAATACCAAACCTTTATCGATCTATTTTCTGGACATCAAAATCTACATCTAACCTATCTCAAAGGAGCATTAGAAATCGTGACGCTTTCGCCAGAGCATGAAATGCTGAAAACGCTGATTGCGAGATTGCTGTATGTCTATGCCGATGTCATGAATATTGACCTCTTTAGTTGCGGCTCCGCTACTTGCAAATCAGAATTAACGGCGAGGGGTTTAGAACCCGACGAAAGTTTCTGCATCGGTCAGCGTCAAGAATTGCCTGACTTAGCGATCGAGATAACGGTCACTAGTGGCGGTATTGATAAATTGGAGGTTTATCAGGGATTAGGAATTACCGAAGTTTGGTTTTATCAAAATAGAAAATTTGCACTTTATCATATCAATAGCGATCGCAGTGGATATAATGCGATCGCTCAAAGCCAATTCTTTCCTAATCTCGATCTAAACCTGATGGTCGAATACA